>JAIYEJ010000050.1 GCA_027487055.1 Methylotenera sp.
ATTAAAGAAGAGTATTTACTGACATCTGAATTAGAACCGACAAATCGTCCATATGCTTTGGCTAAAATTGCAGGTATCGAAATGTGTTGGAGTTATAACCGCCAATACGGTACGCAGTATTTAGCGGTCATGCCCACCAATTTATATGGCCCTGGCGACAACTACCACTTAGAAAATAGCCATGTAATTCCTGCACTTATTAGGAAATTTCATGAGGCAAAAATAAACAATCAGCCAACAGTCTCGGTTTGGGGAACGGGCACACCTAAGCGAGAGTTTCTGTATAGCGATGATATGGCAGAAGCATGTGTTTTTTTAATGAGTTTGAATGAAAAGTTGTTTAAGCCTCTATTAGCTCAAGATAGAAACTTAGGTATACCTCCGTTATTAAATTTAGGTAGTAACTATGATTTATCGATTCTAGAACTAGCAAACTTAATAAAAGAAGTTGTAGGGTTTGGTGGTGATATTGTTTTTGACAAGTCTAAACCTGATGGCACGAGCAGAAAGTGGATGGACTCTGGAAAGCTCAACCAATTAGGCTGGCAACCAAAGGTTATTTTAAAGTCAGGCTTATGCAATAGCTATGAGGATTTTTTAAGCAGTAATTAATGCTAAAACAAAACATTATTGCCAATTTTTTAGGTACAGGCTATGGAATGTTATTGCAGTTTTTAATGCTGCCAGTAACATTACATTACTTAGGCCCACAGGCCTACGGATTGGTAGGTATATATGCCACTATATTAGCCATATTGGCAGTGTTAGATTTAGGTTTATCACCAGCATTGGGTCGAGAGCTTGCAAGGCTTTCTGTGTTGCCAAATGGAAAAATCCTGATGCGCAGCACAGTTACCACCTTAGAAATTATTTGTATAGTAGCAGCTGTAAGTGTTGGTTTAATCATATGGTTTGGTGCGCCCTTATTAGCAAAATATTGGTTTACAAAAAGTAGCTTATCTGTAGATTTGGTAACTGGTTGTTTGCAATGGATGGGGTTGCAATCAGCGCTTCAGTTTTTGACTGGCTATTACAGTAGTGGGATAGTCGGTATGCAGCGAATTGTATTAAATAATGGAATTGCTGCTGCAACCCAAACCTTGAGAAATATTGCCTTATTATGGTTGCTGATGACTAACCCACAAATTGAATCTTACTTTATATTTCAAGTGGCTATGAGTTTTATTACACTGATTGCTACTGGCTATGCACTTTATTTTGTCTTGCCCAAGAATGAAAGTTTGGAGAATATAGATTTTACCCAACATGCTGATTCTGGACTATTTCAAAAGTTTATAAAACGTTATAGCCACGAGCGCTTTATTGCGTGTAGAAGGTTTGCTGCAGGTATGGCGGCAACTACATTATCAACACTTGCATTAACCCAGTTAGATAAAGTGATATTAAGCAAAATGCTGAGTTTGGAAGAATTTGGTTATTATACTATTGCTGCCAGTATTGCAGCAATGCTAGCAAAACCAGCTGCATTAATATATGGAGCCACATTGCCGAGAATGACTCAGCTAGTAACAAATGGTGATACGGCATCCTTAAAAAGTGTCTATTTCAAATCTTCATCTTTAGTAAGTTGGATGGTGTTACCTGCGGCAGGTATTATGGCTGGATTTAGTTTGCCAATATTAAAACTCTATTTACAAAATTCTGAAAGTGCAAATCAAGTTGCACCATTAGTATCTGTGCTTACTATAGGCTTTGCTTTTCATAGTTGCACGTACATTCCATATGGATTAACCTTAGCTAATGGATGGTCTAAATTTGGTGTTTATTTAGGCTTAACTGGCACGCTATTCTTAATGCCATTTATTATAATAGCTACCTATTATTTCGGTTCATTAGGTGCTGCATTTGTATGGGGTTTGCTGTGTTTTTCGTATTTAACAATATTTATGGTATTAATCCACAAAAAATATTTAATTGGTGTTTTAGGACATTGGTATAAAGAGGTTATATTATTTCCAGCCATTTTAATGGTTGCGCTAATTGCTTTAGGAATAACTTTAGTATGAATATGTTTAAATATATTGTTTCAAAAGTTTGTTATTCAATAGTAGCTGGTTCAAATTACTACAAGATCAATCAACGTAATATTCTTGCTGAAATTGCACCATCTTCAAAAATATCCCCTGATACTATTATTAACAATCCTTTAAATGATAGTAGCCGAATTAAAATCGGCAATCGTTGCATAATTTCTGATGCTGAACTAGTTTTGTTTGGGCATGGCGGTCAGATAAGTATCGGTGATGAATGTTTTATTGGTAAAGGTACAAGAATTTGGAGTGGGAAAAATATAACAATTGGCAACAATGTACTGATATCTCACAATGTAAATATTCATGACAATGGCTCTCATCCATTAAACAGTTTAGAAAGGCAAGAGGATTTTAGACATTTATATAATACTGGAAAGCTTAGAGAGTCTGAAAATTTTGACTTAAAAGATGCAGATGTGATTATTGGTGATAACGCATGGCTTGGGTTCAATTCTACAATATCAAAAGGCGTAACTGTCGGTAAGGGAGCAATCATAGGTGCTTATAGCTATGTTACGAAAGATGTACCGGATTTTGCAGTGGTTGTAGGTAACCCAGCAAAAGTAATCAAATATACAGATTAAACATCACTCATTTTGAACTGAATTTTTTATAATATGGGGTTGAACATGTTTCAAAGGGCAGTGCAGTTTTTAAACAAAGCAAAATCCACTATAAATCATTTGGACCTAAGTTTACATGGCTACAAAAGTCCCAAAGTGAATTTGGGACGTATACAAAATACATTGAATCTGCAAAGAAACGATATATGTAAAATAACAGACGTGGAGTTTCAGGTTTTTTCTCAATTTGGGGACGATGGCATCATTCAGTATCTCATATCTAAGATAGATATTCCCAACAAGACCTTTGTGGAATTTGGGGTGGAAAACTATACAGAAGCTAATACTCGATTTCTTCTTGTGAATAATAATTGGAAAGGCCTAGTGATTGATGGTAACCAAAAGAATATAGACTACATCAAGAGTGATCAATTAAGTACCTTATACCAGTTATACTCTAAATGCGCCTTCATTACTAAAGATAACATCAATGATTTAATTGCAGAGATGGGCTTTGAACAAGATTTGGGTTTGCTAAGTGTTGATATAGACGGTAATGATTACTGGGTTTGGAAGGCTATAGAAGTAGTTAAACCAATTATTGTAGTAAGTGAATACAACGCGGATTTTGGTACCACCAACCCTTGGACTATCCCTTATCAATCTGATTTTGTGATTGGAACTAATTTTCCTGTTAGCTATTGGGGAGCGTCTTTACTTTCCTTGTGTGATTTGTCAGAAGAAAAAGGTTATTCATTTATAGGCTGTAATAGCCAAGGCAACAACGCGTATTTTGTTAGAAATGATAAATTGGGAAGTTTTAAAAAATTAAGTTGTGAAGAAGGCTATTCCAAAGCCAAATTCTTTATGGCTAGAGATCAGAGCGGTAAAAGACTTGAACTAGAAGAGAGATATTTAAGCATGATTGGATTGCCAATTTTTAATACACGTAAACAACAAACTGAGGAAATAGCTTGATTCCATCTTTTATAGTACGGCAGTTCGATAAGGTTAATTGGTTTGTAGCTAACTATCGTAAAATTACAAAATTCACTCCATCACCGATTGTGCACTTTTTAGGTCCTGTCAAATATAACACAGACAGTCTAGTAACCAGCAACAACTGTGATTTTATTAATGAACCTCGATTTTCAAAGGCATATACTACCGCCGTAGAGACCAACCCTTGGCCAGGATTTACATTGCAATGGCGGGTTTATATTTGTTGCTGGTTTGCAAATCACGTAAAACAATTGGAAGGCGATTTTGTTGAGTGCGGCGTGAATACCGGCGCATATAGCAGAGCGGTAATTGATTACATAGATTTTAACTCGCTAAATAAGACATTCTATCTACTAGATACATATGAAGGTTTGGTGGAAAGTTTAGTAAGCGATGAAGAAAAAGAATCTGGGATAGATGGTTATTTCAAAAGCTATATCAACGTCTATGAACAAGTAAAAAAAACCTTTGCGCCTTTTAAAACAAAAATCATTAAAGGAATTGTGCCGGATACGCTGCCTGAATGTACAGCTAAAGAGATTTGTTATCTCTCAATCGACATGAACTGCGTGGCGCCAGAGATTGCTGCAATAAATTACTTTTGGGATAAGCTCGTGAAAGGTGGAGTAGTAATACTGGATGATTATGGATTCCCTATGCACATACACCAAAAGCATGCATTTGATGCTTTTGCGAAAGAAAAAGGGGTGGAAATTTTGAGCTTGCCAACAGGGCAAGGCTTGATGTTTAAAGACTAGTTACATGACAGAAAAGCCAGAACTCATAATATTTAGTCAGTATTTGTTGGGCGGAGGAGCCAGTTTCCATCGCAATATGCTTCAAAATATGCCAACTCATGAGTTTGAGCTTAAAGTCATTTATCTCTATCCCCAAACAGAAAGTTTTACTACAAGTTTGGAGTTTCGTTCCAGAGAGAATGATTTAATATTTGAATATGAATACGAAAAAGAAGGCTTATATAAGATTATCAATAGACTTGATGAGCACATATCAAATCGTGAAGGGGTAATTGTCACTAGTTTGAATATAGAACTTTATTGTCTGGAGATATACCCAAAGGAAAAAAAAACCATATATTTTATCTGTCATGATGAAGGTTTTTTGCCATTAGCTAAGAAGTTCCATCATATTATTGATGTTTATATTGCGCATAATTTTGAAATTTTTGAGGAATTAAAAAAACTATTACCTAGTCGGATAAATAATATTTATTTTATAGCGCATGGTGTCTTTCCTCAGAAATTTATCAGAGAAATTAATCTAGTCAAAAACCTTAAGATAGCTTTTTTAGCCAGACATCACCTTTTAAAAGGTATATATGATCTGCCCAAGATTAATCAATTGTTATTGAATAGTAAGATTCAGGTGGATTGGTTAATTATGGGTGATGGACCCGAAAGAGAAAAATTTAAGGCTCAGACCAAAGAAATAAAGAATTTTTCTTTCGACATTCCCGATAATAACGAGCAAGTGATCAAGCAACTAAAATCATGCGATATATTTATCTTGCCATCAAGAAAAGACGGTCTGCCAGTCGCTTTGCTAGAGTCTATGAGTGTAGGTTGTGTTCCTATTGTTAGTAACTTTAGCTATGGCATCAAACAGGTAGTAACAAATGATATTGGCTATGTTGTTGACGTTGGGTATAATGAAAAATTTGCTGAATGCATAACAAAGTTGCATAAGAATCGTAACCTTCTTAAGGCTATGAGTGATAACTCAATTTCTAGTATCACTATCAATTATGATATTAGAGAAAAGGCTGCTCAGTATTTCAGTTTATACGCTGATTTCAATAAATACAAAACGAATTACAAGAAAAGAAATCTTTTTAGATTGGTTTTAAAACGGCTCTATTATTATCTCTTCTCCGAAATTACTCTCGCGAGAACAGCAATATTTAAAATGGGATTGCCAAAATCATGGGTTCCTAAGAAATAGACTTTTTAAATAATCTGCAACTTTTATGAATCAGCTTAACTATATAAAGCAACTAGATGGACTAAGGTTTTACTCAATTCTGGCTGTAATGCTGGCACACTGGATACATAGCAAATATACATATTTTGGTGGTTTGGGTGTAATAGTTTTTTTTGTACTGAGTGGTTATTTAATCACAAGAATACTATTATTAATAAAAGAGAGACATCCGGATAAACTGTCAGCATCTTTATTTAAAGTCTTTTATATTCGTAGAGCTTTGAGAATATTCCCAATATATTTTATTTCTATAATGCTTTTGTACTATGCAGGTTTGCCAGACATCAAAACATATTTTGGATGGTTATTATCTTTTACAGTCAATATAAAATTTTTTATTGATAATAACTTTTATGGATCGATTGGTCATTTATGGTCGCTTTCGGTTGAAGAGCAGTTTTATCTTTTTTATCCTTTCTTGATTTTATGGATCAATAACAGATATCTATTTCCTTTGCTCTTGCTGATGGCAGTTGTAGGCGTTTTAACTAGATTCATCTTATTCATGTTTGACTTCGGTTTAATCTCACAAGCTACTTTTACACTATGTGCTTTTGACTCTCTAGCTATTGGTGGTATTCTTGCTTATTTTGAGTTATATAGAAAGCAGTTGTTGATTAAGCTAGTAGATGACTATAAAAAAGTGTGGCTTTTAGTTTTAGCCCTATTCATGATTTGCTATATCTTTTTTATTGCCAAGTCAATTCTGATAAATGAATTTTTTAATGCATATATCCTGATTTTCTCTAGACTTTTTATTTCATTACTGGCTTTTTATCTAATAGCCGCGGCAATATTAGGCCGGGATAATAATTACAAAAGTTACTTTGAAAATAAATATATTGTTTATTTAGGTAAGATAAGTTATGGGATGTATTTTTATCATTTGTTTGTACAGCGTGCGATAGATTATTTGATTAGGCAGATTTATCCTGTAAATAATCAGTATGTTATGTTTAGTCTCTATTTCTTAGCTACTGTCATGTTTAGTATGTTATCTTGGAAATATCTAGAATCCCCAATAAATAATTTAAAAACGAAATTTAATTACTAAAAATGTTTGATAAGCTCAAAAAAAATCTTAAGTCCTTAATTTTAAACTCCTCACAAAGTGCAACAAATAACATGTTGCTTGGTAGATTGCATGCTATCAACCTTCGGAGTGTTTCAAAAATAGATAGTCTATCGGATGTTGAGTTCAAGGTTTTTTCTCAATGGGGTGACGATGGAATCATTCAGTTCTTGATTAATAACTTAGATATTCCTAATCGTACCTTCGTGGAGTTTGGCGTTGCAAATTATTCTGAGGCAAACACTCGTTTTTTGTTAATGAACAATAACTGGAGTGGTTTGGTAATGGATGGTTCTAAAAAGAATATTGCACATATCCAAAACGATGAAATCTATTGGCAGTTCGATTTGCAAGCAAAACATGCTTTTATTGATTGTGATAATGTAAATGCACTTATTGCAAGCGCTGAGTTTGATGAGGAACTTGGTTTATTGCATATTGATATTGATGGCAATGATTATTGGGTGTGGCAAGCTGTGAAAATCGTGAGTCCCGTGATTGTCATTATGGAATATAACAGTTTGTTTGGCTCAGATAATGCATGGACAACGCCTTATGATCCTAGTTTTGTAAGGAGTGGATACCACTACACTAACCTTTGTTATGGTAGCTCAATTACATCCTTATGTGATCTGGCTGAAGAAAAAGGTTATTACTTCATAGGCTGCAATAGTGCTGGTAATAATGCTTATTTTGTTCGTAAAGATAAAATTGCCGATTTAAAACCTTTATCAGCGACTGAAGGCTATGTAGAATCAAAATTCAAAGAGAGTAGGGATAAAAACGGACAACAAACCTTTTTAAGATCTTACCAGCGGTTAGAAGCCATTAAAGGCTTGAAGGTCTTCGATACTCGTTTAAATAAATTAGTCACAATTAAGTAAGACAGTTGAATTCAAACATTAATACAGAAGGAAGCTATTCGGTCCAAAATATCCTAGTTCTTGGTGGGCTTGGATTCGTAGGCCGTCATTTATGCCGACTCTTAAGTCATGAGGGTATAACTGTATACTCATTAGGCCATGGAACCCTACCTGAGCAAGAAATAAAAGATTGGGGGATTTCATATTGGGTAAATTCAAGCATCACATTTGATGCACTCTCAGAAGCTTTTAAGAATATCCACTTTTCCGCCGTAGTTCATTGTGCTGGTAGTGGTGCTGTTTCATTAGCTTATCAACAACCTTTAGAAGATTATCATCGAAGCGTAACATCTGTACTTGCTGGTTTAGAGTTTGTTCGGTCCATGCAAACAAAAAACACTCGATTTGTACTTGCATCAAGTGCAGCGGTATATGGCAATAATAATTCAGTTTTGACTGAATTATCTAAGCTGAATCCTATATCCCCGTATGGTTTACATAAACTAGCTGCAGAAAATATTTGCGCTGAATATAATAGTTATTTTAATGTTAATTGTAGTATTGTGCGATTATTTTCAGTGTATGGGGCAGGATTACAAAAGCAGTTACTTTGGGATGCCGCAAATAAATTCAAAAATGGTATATGTGAATTTTTTGGGACAGGCAAAGAGATGAGGGACTGGATTCATGTTGAAGATGCTGTTCAGATATTATCAGAAGCAACAAAAGCGCCCCAAAAAACTTTCGAAATTTATAATGGATGTAATTATCATGCTAGTACTGAAGAAGTACTAACGTTATTAGCAAAAAGTTTGAAAATCAAGTTAACACCCCAGTTTAATAATCAAGTGCATACTGGCAATCCTGTAAGATTATTTAAAAAAAAAAAAAAAGCATCTTGTCTTCTTAAATGGACCCCCAAAATATCTTTACAGGATGGACTATTGGACTATGCAAGATGGATCAACAATAAGATATGATTAAAGTAGGCTTCGTGTTAAGTATGGACTCATCTTGGCAAGGAGGGATTAATTATTTTAAAAACTTGTTCAATGCAATTTATCAATTACCAAATAGACAACTTGATTTAATTATTTTTATAGGAAGTAAAAACTTTCAGTTGCAAACTGAAGAATTACCACAAGTTAGAGTCGTGGTTAGTTCAGCTTTCGACAGATATTCTGTACTTTGGTGGATAAGAAAATTTTTTCAAAAAATATTTTATAAAGATCCAATACTTTGGTTTTTTATACGAAAATATCAAATTAATGTTTTATCGCATTTCAATGAATCCGCATTATTTAGTAGTACACCGATAATTTCGTGGATTCCAGATTTTCAACATATACATTTACCTAATTTATTCACGAATAAAGCTATTAAAGCACGCAATAAGCTCTTTAAGTTCTTAATTAAATATAGCAAAACTGTAATTTTAAGTAGTCAAACCGCGAAAAGTGACTTGATAAAATTTATGCCACTATATGACAAAAAAGTAAAAGTGCTACAGTTTTGTATAAACCCTAAAATAAAAAATAAAGAAAGTACTACTTTATTAGAATTGCAAAAGTGTTATAAATTTCAAGGAAATTATTTCTTTCTACCAAATCAGTTTTGGGCACATAAAAATCATCAAGTCGTTATTGATGCATTGGCATTGGCAGTCAATAAAAATAAAGATATACAAGTAATATGTACTGGAAATACAAAAGATTGTCGGCAACCGGAACATTTTGAGCTAATACAAAATCAAGTATTAGCTTTAGGTATAGAAAAGAATTTTAAGATTTTAGGACTTGTGCCATATAAAGATTTAATTGCATTGATGAAATATTCAGTTGCTGTGATTAATCCATCCCATTTTGAGGGATGGAGTACAACTGTTGAAGAGTCTAAGCTACTAGAGAAAACAATTTTGCTATCTAAAATTCCTGTTCACGAAGAGCAGAACCCAAAAAATGCTATTTATTTTGATGTTAATGATAGCCAAATTTTGTCAAATTACTTTTTGGATTTGAGTCTCTCTGAAAGAGAAAATATTAATACGAATCAAGAAGATACTGCATACTACCAAAAGTTATTTGTGGAATTTGGTGATACTTATCAACAAATCGTAATAGACTCAATA
>JAIYEJ010000189.1 GCA_027487055.1 Methylotenera sp.
AGAGCTGGAAGAGGCGCTGCCAGAGGCTAAGCAAGTGATGAGTTCACGTTCATTTGGTACTAGGGTCAATACACTAGCAGAGCTTGAAGAGGCTGTGAGCTTTCATGCATCTAATGCATGTGAAAGGCTACGTAAGCATGGACTTTATGCTAATGCTGTATATGTCTTTATTCAGAACAGCCCCTTTGATAAGGCTGAGTTCTATGGTGCAAGCTTAGTGGTTGCTTTACCTTCACCTACTGACAACACGATGCAGATAAACAAGGTTGCGCTATGGATACTTAAGAGAATATATAGAGAGGGCATCTACTATCAAAAAGCAGGAGTTATGCTGATGGAGCTAGTGCCAGCACAAGGTCAACAGACTGACCTATTTGGGTTCTCTCTAGGAGAGGATAGAGCAAGCAAGTTAATGGACACACTTGATAGCATTAACACGAAGTACAGCAAGGGTGCAATTAAGCTAGCTTCAGAGGGTACTGAGAAAGCATGGGTAATGCGTAGGAACTATAAGAGTCCAAACTACACTGGAGATTGGCTTCAGCTGCCAAGAGCCAGCTAATGTTATTTAGCTCTGGGCTTTACTGTTCTACATCGTTGTTCAAGTTGGTATGAAATTTGATTAATTAATTTAGCATTTAATTCACTTCCACTTTTTCTCCCAAATATGTTTATTGGGTTCTTACCATTAATTACGATTATTCCTTGATTGCTGATGCGTTCAATATACCAGCCGGGTATAGCTAAAACAGGCTTGACTTCTAATGACTCTCCAACAGCTTTGCTCAACCATTTTTGTAAGGAGTTAGCTTGGCGTTTAGCTTGCTCTAATGGTTCGGTTTCAACCCAAGAAGGGAAAATAAGCTGTATGCCATCATATTTTACTTTGAATTCTGACTTACCATCATCTTGTAAAGGCTTAGAGCGACCTTTTGTTTCTACGGCGAATATCCCTCCAGTACCCACAACCACATGGTCTATATTGTAGTTATCAGCTGGGATGTCATGAAAGACGTGATATCCATCTCGCATCATGGCATTAAGTTCTTGCCCTACGGATAACTCTGCTTCGTAGCCAAGAGTTAGTTTGTTTATAACATTAGTTAGTTTTAATAATTTATGTACAACAATGGTTGTGGCTACAAGCCCTAAAACCAGAAGTACCATTGTGTTAATGATGGACTTATTACCTTGTAAATATATTATGTATAACATCAAGGGTAATAGAGGCAATAATGTTAGATAGGAATCAATATCTAACTTTTTATCCTCAATCTGTTCTCTTAGAGATTCGCCCGGGCTTCTGAGTAAATCTATATTGATTGGGTTTTTACGTTTACCGCTAAGTCTTTTTTTGTTGTAAAGGATATAGGCAACGACTAAAGCCATAGGTAAGAACATTAAAATTAATGGGATAAATGCATCTAAAAATCGCATATTGGCAATCTATCTAAGTTGTTTTAAGAGGCGGAACTCTATCAGTAATTATAATTAGTTAATCAAGTTCGAGATGAAAGCTTTTTTGTTTGAAAGCTATTTATGAATCTTCGTTCTGTTTTATCACTATATTTATTAGATTTTCAATGATGATAAGTGCTTTTAATTTGCTCTGGAGCTGATTCATTACCAATGCGCGAGCATTTTCGGTGGTTAATGCTTTTTCAATTGTTTGCCAACTGTTGGCCTTATCAGCATCTGTATGATATTGAGAGCCATTGAGCCAAATGTTTAATAGCGACTCATCAAACAAAGGCTGGTTGTTAAGGGATATTTGCATATACATACTCAACTCTCCATGCTCGAATAATCTGCGATGTGTTTTTAAAAAACTTGAGAAATTCTTGTTGGAAAATCTCCGTCCCAACAATCCTGTGATATTGTGAAATGAGGCTGGCTCTCGCTTGAGGATGACAGGTCTTAAAACGTGGAGTAGTTCATATAGTTCAGTATTAGTGTATGGCTCACACGAAAGATTTAAGTTAGAGCCAAGTTCCCATTTTATTTGAACTATGGATGGAATACCACGAAGAACAATAGAGCAAGCTTTGACGCGAGCCACTAAAGCTAGAAACGTATTAAAAAGTGAATACTCCGCTTGGTCAAATGTTGCTGTAATTGTTTCAGTTAATTCACCAGCCTCATCTTTCAGAGTAAGTTGGATTTGTTTCATGATGCCCTAAATTGCTTACTTTTTACTACTAGATTAAGTTTATTATTCAGATGGTATTTTCCCAGCAGACTTTAACGTGAATTCTGGAATACGGGTATCGTTCCATGAGCGCATTTCATGACCACAAACAGTACAGTTGAAAGTGTCATTATCCCTTGTGGGTATGCGATAGATAATTACTGAGTAGACTGAGCCACAGTTCTGACATTTAGCGTCTTCCTCCTCACCGCTGGACCATGTCTTCGTCATGATTCTATTCTCCAAATAAAACAACTGTACATCAAAAAAAGATAGTTATCCAAATTCAACTTTATAGGCCTAGGCCATCCACCTTGCACAAAAGGGGCTTGCTCTTCCTTACGTCTACCCCATTTAACCCACTCTACACTACCATCACTCTTAGCTACAGTTAAAGCAGCCTTAGGGTTAGGGAAATATACTTTCCACTCCTTACCGCTGGATTCGATGTATTTAGCACCACTACACATTATTTAGTTAAACACCCCTAGTTGTCATGGCGACATTCCAAGATACTAGTTTAGAATTTTTGTTATTACAGAGCCAGCGCTCTACTCCCGCAACTATTCCTTCACCATCTCCCTTGAGAGCAGCAAAAGCAGAAAGAGGCGGTCCGAGTCGCTCTAACAGAGGAAGCAATGTTAATCCATCTATTGAGCGAACCTCATAAGTATTGTTAGGGTTAAGGCTAGTCTCGTGCTCTATGTGTTTCCAGCACTGGCTATG
This sequence comes from Methylotenera sp., assembly GCA_027487055.1. Lineage (GTDB taxonomy): Bacteria > Pseudomonadota > Gammaproteobacteria > Burkholderiales > Methylophilaceae > Methylotenera_A. The sequence goes on from JAIYEJ010000189.1 coordinate 2,915, forward strand.
GAATAACTGATTTTCTGGCAGTCTAATCATCGTAATGGCGTCTAGTGCAGGTGATACACGCCATCTATCTTTAAGTCGATTGCGAGAAATGCCTACATAACGAATAACTAAGTCGTTGCCTGCAACAAGATAAAGGCAAGGTGTACGTGCTTCCCAAACCTCACGATTAACTATTTCATATTTTGCTTGAAGCCAAGGTCCAATTCGACCTCCTTTAGCTAC
>JAIYEJ010000073.1 GCA_027487055.1 Methylotenera sp.
AGGAGAGAAATATGAATAACCTAACAGATTTAAACAAAAAACTAATCGTGATCGCAATGACTTCAGTATTTTTGGTGGCATGTAAAAGTACACCAATTGCCCCGGCTAAAGTAGAAGATAAGAGCCCAAGTGCTACCACTTCTGCTGGTTCAGATGCGGGTGCTGATACTGGCGCTATTAAAGAGGTTGCAATTGATAGCAATGCTAACTCAGGTGGTGATAGCGCGCTAAAAGATCCAAACAATATTTTATCAAAACGCAATATTTATTTTGATTTTGATAGTGATGCGGTTAAAACGGAATATCAGCCTTTGATAGATGCACACGGCAAATACATGCTTGCTCACCCAGATGCAAAAATGATTTTACAAGGCAATACTGATGAGCGTGGTACCCGTGAGTATAATTTGTCTTTAGGCCAACGTCGTGCAGTTGCTGTTAAAAAAGCATTAAATTTAATAGGTGTAAAAGATACTCAAATTGAAACTGTCAGTTATGGTGAAGAAAAAGCGACACCGAATTGCGTTGGAGAAAGTTGTGACAAAGACCGTCGTACAGATATTGTGCATCAAGGTGATTAATTAAATGACTTTGCTTAAGCGTTTAGAACTAAAGAAGTTTGCAATTGTTGGACTTAGCTTATGTACGTTAACAGCGCAAGCTGCGCTGTTTGACGATAAAGAAGCTCGCAAAAAAATCACCGAGATTGATGCAAGAGAAATTTCGCATCACGATAAACAACAAGCGGCTATAGCAGCGATGGAAAAACGCATCGCTGCTATTGAGGCGATTGTTCAAGGTGGTGGTTTGACAGAAATGCAAAATCAAATCGAGGCGCTTAAGCAAGAAGTCGCTCAGCTAAAGGGTGATTTAGAAGTGGTGACACACAATCTTGAGACTGCTCAACAGCGTCAAAAAGATTTATATAACGACACTGATACACGTTTACGCAGAATAGAATCAGGCGCAGCAAACGAAACTACGGCTGCAAATGCGACTAATAATGCGGCAAGTCAACCAGTGCAGCCAGCAGAAGAGAAAGATGTTAAAGCATTTGCAGAGGCAGATAGTTTAAGTAAATCAGCCAAATATAAAGAAGCATTTACTGCGTTTGACAGTTTTTTAAAAGAGTACCCAACAAGCAAGTTGGTACCAGATGCGCTTTATGGCTTGGGCTATTCACAATTTGCACTCAAAAATTATAAGTCTTCAATTGCAACACAGCAAAAAGTTGTTGATTTGCATCCAGATAGTGTAAAAGTGCCAGATGCTATGTTTAATATCGCAAATAGCCAAATTCAATTAGGGCAAGTAACAAATGCTAAAAAGACATTAAAAGATTTAATTTCTAAGCATCCTGATGCTGAAGTAACCCCAAGTGCACAGAAACGTCTAAAAGCACTTGAGGCGATTAGATAGGGAATATTTATAATATTAAGTTTGTGCGGCTTTTTTTTTTTTTTTTTTCAGTCCATCATCACCTTGACTTCTAGCGTTGGCAAGTTCGCCAGGCTTAGTAACATAGATTAACTTCTCATCAAAACTAAGTATTGCTGCACCCGGAATTCCTCCTGAAATGGGGTTGCTATATTTGTTTGCAATTTCTAAGTTGGTATCAAAGTTACCCACATTTACTTTTACAACCTTAAATTCCTTGGCAATTAGCTTTGCATTTTTGCCTTCAGCAATCGTTTCGCTTAGTCCCCTACAATCTGGACACCAATTTGCACCAAATATAATGACTACAGGTAATTTTTCAACTTTAGCTTCAGCGATAGCTTTTGAGATTACTTGTGTAGCATCAGCATCTTCATCATAAGGCCCATCGACCTTGCAGCTAACTAAGATCAACAGCAAGAGAACGAGTATGTATATATTTTTCATAAATTTAAAACTAAATTGTAATAATTGGTTTTTTGAATTTCTAATAAACTTTATTTAATGGATAATATTACTTTGATAAGAACAAACATTGTCAGTATTAGAAAAATTAAATAACTAAATTCAAGCGCCTTTTGTATTTATATATATGCTTCATTTGTGCAATCTCACCTAAGTTTAAAGTTAAAAAGCGTTTATGTATAACTCAATATTTAAAAATTTAGTATCAAGATCGGTTAAGTATGAAATTAAACGAATAATTAATTTAACGAGGCATTTAATTCAAAGTTATGCTTTTTGGAAATGGCGCAGGAGCCATTTTTTTTTAAATTCAGCACAGATAAACTATACAGGTAACCCTGATAACATCATGCAACTAAAAGGGTTGCTAGGGCTAAAGGATCAAGTAGCTGCAGATGAGTCGTTGAAAGTAAATATTCAAGTCAGTATTACAGATTTTCCGCGACCCAATGCGCTATGTGTGCCTGCGACGCTAACCACCATAATCAAGCTAGACCGCACTTTAGAGGATATATTAGCTAGCTACAGCCGTAGCCTTAGGCGTTCTATTCAAGGGCAGCGTTCAGAGTATCGTTATGAAACTGTCACTAGTCTAGAAAAAATTAAAGAAATAGAAGCGCTGATGTTTAAGCCATATGCTGATGCAAGGCATGAAAATGCCCATCATTTGGGGTTGGATGCAATTATCAGTTTGGCGACATCTAAATATGGTCGTTTGGATTTGCTCTATTGCGGTGAGGATGTGGTGGGTTGCCATTTAGGTAACTCATATGAGCGAAAAGGTAAAAAATATTGGCACGTTAATCGTTTTGGATACCCAGCCAATATTTTTAATGATTTTAAGCGTTGGGGAGAAGTTAACTCGAATAACCTGCATTTGGCACTCGAAAGCGCAATTCAAAATGGCTATGATTATTGTGATTATGGGACAAGCTTGGCACGACCAGGCGCAGGTCTAATAGAATGGAAGCGTCGCCGCAAAGGCTTTTTAGCAGAGGAATATGGCAATTACTTTTATGTAAAGTTGCCAGAAAATGGAACTCGACAATTGCTTTGGGATTCACCTATATTCACTATTGAAGATAAAAAAATAACATTACATTTAGGTATTCCAGATGGTAAAACGGATGAAGATGTCATGGCGCGTTACCATGAAATGGGATACAGAGGGCTTGGTAAGGTATACTTGCATTGCAAATCAGAACTTAAGGAAACTCTAATACAATCCTTTCGTGATTTGTATGCAGATGAAGGCTCGCAACCACTCATTATGACGTCTATAGTGAATTAATTTTCAAATTTTAAGTTGTTTTTTAATAAAGTTAATTTAAATTGTATAAACATGTATTAGATGCCGGTAAAGCAGGTTACAAGATAACTTCAATAGGAGCTTTTTTTAATATGATTGGCTTCTTTTTAGACTCATTTAAACATAGAAAAATACTTAAATTATTTGTCAATGAAATTGATAACCTAGGTTATTCGGAACTATTTAAGCATGAAATGCCGCTTCTCGTAGTTGCTCGCTGCCCTTATATTCAT
>JAIYEJ010000202.1 GCA_027487055.1 Methylotenera sp.
GAATCCATGGTAACTCTTAAACGCTCATGTGCTTGGGCCAATGTTTGCTCTAGAATTTTTTGCTGGGTGATATCTCTGACTATTTTTGAAATACCTACAATCTCACCTAGGGTGTTTTTTACTGGCGAAAGCGATACAGAGACTTGCACTAAGCCACCACTTTTAGTTATTCGCTCTGTTTCAAAGTGCTTGATTGGTATATTATTTTTTATTTTTCTGATTAAAAATTTTTCTTCATCTATTCTATTTTTGGGAAATAACTTAGTAATCGATTGACCTAACATTTCTTGATCTGTGTAACCAAATATTCTTGCAGCACTGGCATTCCATGAGGTCACAATGCCATCGAGTGTTTTACTGATAATTGCATCATCTGAGTCTGAAATAATGGCAGCCAATTTAACAGCGTGCGATTCCACCGCATTAATTGCAGACTCTCTAACTAACAATGCTTTACTGGTAATAGCAGCAAGGCCACTAAGCACTTCTCTTTGTAGCATGCTAAGTTTGCGAGGCGCTTGATCGATGACGCAAAGCGTACCGATATTAATATCATCTGTTAAAGCAAGCGGCGCACCTGCATAAAAACGAATATTGGGTTCAGAAGTCACCAGTGGGTTTGCAGCAAAACGGCTATCTTTTGTCGCATCTTCTACTTCCATGATGTGATCATCTAAAATGGCATGTGCACAAAAAGCTATTTCTCTAGTGTTTGATGTGACTGCTTCAATACCCACATTGGCTTTAAACCACTGACGATCTTCATCCACCAAGCTAATCAAGGCAATTGGCGCGCCAGATATTTGACTAGCCATTTTTGTAATTTCATCAAATAAGGGTTCTGGCGCTGTATCTAACACCATGAGCTGCTTTAACCTAAGTAGGCGCGCTGCTTCATTTTTTGTTGGTATAGCTGGTTGAGTCATTTCTTGTACCCTTGTTTACAAAACACCATGCAAGCAAATCAATTTTTTGCCTAAATTGGCGGTTAAGTTTACAAATTTACCCTATGTGTACTCTGTTTTATTTGCACAATAAAGTCATGAAACACCCTTAATTTAAGGCATGGATTTACAACAATACTTAAAGCATCATACTAGCTTTAAAGGCTAGATTCGATTAAGAGTTTATTGTTTATTGTTTATTACTCAACAATGATCAAACGACATCTTTTTGATCAACTTTACATAGATAACCTTGAATGTGCTTGCAACCATCGCTGATGTTGCGCATATTGAATTAAAACGCAGAATGATTCAAAAAGTAGGTGGGCTACAAGAACTCACCAAAGTACAAGGCACATCAGCTGCGTTACGAAATCGATGAGGCTCGCGGCTGTTAAAATAATAAGCGTCGCCAGCATTTAATATGCGTGTGGTTTCACCAACAGTCACTTCCAAGCGACCGCTAAGTATCACGCCACCTTCTTCACCCTCATGCGCTAGCATTACAAGCCCAGTATCTGCATTGACCGCATACGTTTCAAAGAGTATTTGCAAAGCATGGCCCGCCTTTGCAGAGCCTATTTGCCTATAAGAAATTCCTTCTCCACCACCAATTTCAGTTAAATCTGCTGCACGATAAAACACCTCGCTTTTCATGCCAGGCAATTCATCAGAAAAAAACTCCGCAAGCGTCATTGGAAAACCAGCCAATATGCGCTTAAGCGCACTCACCGAAGGACTTGTCGCGCCAGATTCAATTAGCGAAATACTGGCATTGGCTACCCCAGCTTTTTTTGCCAAAGCGCGTTGCGACAATTGATGCCTGAGTCGCACAATTTTTAACCTTAAGCCTACGTCTATGTCCATTATTGATTTCCTAATGTGTTTAAAGTGTTAATTATATAATAACACTTATAAAATTAAACCGAATAAAATCAGTAAGTTATTTTTTATAAAAACCATACTTGACACATTATTCTAAACACTTGAATATAATCGCATCATTTCAGCATGCAAGGTTTATTTATGTCGCACAATAATGAAATAAAACTTCCCGATTTAGCGCACTATTGGTTACCATTTACAGCAAATCGCCAGTTTAAATCGATGCCCCGCTTAATGAAAGCGGCTAAAGGTAATTATTTTACGACCATAGATAATCGCCAATTGTTAGATAGTACAGCTGGCTTGTGGTGTACACCTGCAGGCCATGCGCGAGAAGAAATTGCGCATGCGGTTGGAGAACAATTACGTACACTTGATTTTGCACCACCTTTTCAAAGTAGCCATCCATTGGCGTTTGAGGCGGCAACAAGATTAGCAGGATATATGCCAACAGGTCTTGACCGCATATTTTTCACTAACTCAGGTTCAGAATCTGCCGATACCGCACTTAAAATTGCTTTGGGTTATCACCGCGTTTGTGGCAACCCTCTTCGCAATAAACTCATTGGTCGCGAGCGTGGTTACCATGGGGTTAATTTTGGTGGTATTTCAGTGGGTGGCATTGCGGGTAATCGCAAGGCTTTTGGCAATGCACTTGGTGGTGTAGATCATATTCGGCACCCTTTAGATATTGTAAATAACGCCTTTACTAAGGGCGTTCCCGCAGATGGTGGCATTGCGCTTGCGAATGAATTTGAGCAACGCATTTTAACCCTGCACGATCCTTCAACTATTGCGGCATTAATTGTCGAACCTGTGCAAGGTTCTGCAGGTGTGATTGTGCCGCCAAGTGGCTATTTAAAGCGCTTGCGTGAGATTTGTACTAAATACGGTATTTTGCTGATTTTTGATGAAGTAATTACTGGTTTTGGTCGCCTAGGCACTAAGTTTGGTGCAGATTATTTTGATGTGATTCCAGACATGATTACTTGTGCAAAAGGCCTCACCAATGGCGTCGTGCCAATGGGTGCAGTGGCTGTTAAGCGCGAGATTTACGATGC
>JAIYEJ010000070.1 GCA_027487055.1 Methylotenera sp.
AAACCACCTCACTTTGCGCTAAATTTATTTGTTTTATTTGCATAGCATCTCGTCTTAACTCTTCGATTTCAGATTCTAAGTTTGCATATTCTTGCATTTTCATCTTTAAAAACCGAGCCGTAATCACAGATTTTTCTTCTAAGCCTTTTGGGGTCAACAAGTACATATATGCAAGCTTGTTACTGCTATTACGAAAATTTGTGGCTTTTAACAAACCTCTTTCGATAAGCGCCTTTAAACAAAAATTAGTGCGCCCCAAGCTCACCCCTAATGCACGCGCTAAATCCCGCTGACTAATTTCTGGATTAGCCTCAAGAATTTTCAATATTTTGTAGCGATACTCGTCAGTTAACATAGTGAAGCTTTTGAAACACCGTTCAATGATTGAACACAGTTTATCAACTTTAAGTATTATTTTGCAAGTAAAACTTTTATGACGTCAGACTAGTCATTGAGTATTAACTAAAAAGTAAAATAAAAAACTAATATTTAATGCCTGTAAACTTTTTAATCTCTCTTAATTGGCGCTTGGTCGGTCTTCCCGCACCCCTTTCGCGTACTGCGTGGTCAGCCTCTCTCGTCAATTTCGCGCTCTCGCGTTTTTGAATGCTAGCTTCAGTCTCTTTGTAAAGCAAAACAGCCTCTGGCGCGCCACGTCGTACATTAGATAAACCAGTCACTTCGCATTCAATATCAACATCTTTATGCCGAATATTGATAAGCATGCCAATTTTGATTTCTTTGGCTGGTTTTGCTCGGTCTCCATCCACACGCACTTTGCCACTATCTACCGCATCTGCTGCGATGCTACGCGTTTTAAAAAAACGCACTGCCCAAAGCCATTTATCTAAACGGAATTTATCATTACTCTCGTCAATATCTTTATTTTTCAATTAGTTAAACTTAGCCGAAAAGAAATTAATCATGAATACCTTTATTGGTTTTTGCTTGATTACTTTCTAGAGTTTTACGATACCCAGCTAATGTGACTTCTACATGGCCCATTACACTATTATCCAAATACATTTGAGCAACATCGCCAAGTGTCTTATTCTGTAATCCTGCTTGCACACCAGTCAAAAACTCGATGCCTTCTAGTACGTGGTCTATTGCGATAATATGAAATTTACCTGCTTTAACTGCTTGCAAAACCTCAGTATCTAATAATAAATGTCGTTGATTACGTTTAGGAATAATCACGCCTTGCTTGCCATCTAAGCCAAATGCCAAGCACACTCTAAAATAACCTTCAATTTTTTCATTAATGCCGCCAACTGGCATTACCTCGCCAAATTGATTGAGCGCACCAGTCACAGCAATCCCTTGTTTAATAGGCAAATTTGCCATTGCAGATAGCAGCGCAAAAAGCTCTGCGCAGCTTGCTGAGTCGCCTTCTACCCCATTATATTCTTGCTCAAACACCAATGAAGCATTCAAACTTAACGGTGCCAAATGGCTAAAACTCGCACTTAACCAGTTTTGCAAGATAAAAATCCCTTTGTCATGGTTTGGCCCGCTCATATTAACTTCGCGGTCAATATTGATCAGGCCTTTGCCACCTGGATAGCAACGCGCGGTAATACGAATGGGCGAGCCAAAACTTGCATCACCCAGTTCAATATGCGTTAAACCGTTTACCTGCCCGACAACTTCACCATGCACTTGAATAAGCAGTTCGTTATCAATGATCGAATCACGAATTTGCTCTTCAAAATACCTATTCCGTGCAAACTTAGCCTGAATGGCCAAATTGACATGTTGCGCTTCTACGATGTTGACCTCGCCTGCAAACGCCAAACTTTCAAGCATTAAGCGTTCTAAAAAAGCGAAGTTTGTATTAATGCGTGTTTGATCTTCTTCTAAGCGCTGCAGTGCCCCTATCAGCGCAGCTACCGCCTCACAGTCAAAGTGCGCACACTGATGCTGCACACACTTTTGGGCAACATAGCCTGCAATGGCTGCATAATTTTCAGGTGTGGCGGCAATACGCTCTGCAAACTCTACCTTAATGGGGAAATGATTCAGAAAATCTGGCTGCTCGTCTAAACAGTCATAAAAGTCCTCACGCGTGGCGATTAATATCAGCTTAACTTGCAACGGGATTAAGGTGTTATTTGCAACATAACCTGCGCTTTGCCCACCACTGCTCAAGTCTTCAACCTGTAAGCTACCATTGCGTAAAAAACGGTGCAGCTTTTCGATTGCTTGTGCGCCATTTTGCTCATCATTAAGCAAATCACGCAGATGTAGCATCAACATGCCGCCATCTGCTTTGTGTAAATTACCTGCGCGTAGTCGCATAAAGCTAGGCACGACTGAAGCATCAGATGCGCTTTCAAGCCCACCATATATGGATTGTAGGCTAGGATCGTTGTCATAAACTACAGGTTGATGCAAGTTTTCTGCTTGCGTGTTTTGATTATCAACCAGCAAATTCACCCGAAATCGGGCAAAAAATGACTCGTTTATCAAGCCTTCTAAATTATTTTCGGGATCATTGCCTGATGGTGGCTGCCAAGCTTTTAAATATGCAACCACTTCTTGATTAATTAATATAAAGTACTGCTTGAACGCGGAGTCACCCTCTAAGGTTTTGCAGTTTGCAAACTTTTTTTCTAAAGTTGTAATAGCTTTTTTAAGCCATTTTTCTGCTTTTAACAGCATGGCTTGTTGGTTTTCTGCTGCCACAAAAATTGGCATCTCGAGCATGAGTGCGCGCGAAAAAGCATCCATTTCAGTACGCAATTGTTGACCTTGTCCAACAGGTAGTTTGACCAAAGTGGGCTGGTTAAGCGCTTCAAAATCGTAAATTGCCACCAAGTCATGTAGATATTGCCCTTGCGATTGAGATGCTTTCTTTGCCACTTCATGCATCGCACTCAGCATGAGAGAGGTGCGACCACTGCCATGCTCACCCAACACAATCAAATTAAACCCACTTTGGCGTAAATTTAAACCAAATAAAGCAGCCTTCTTGGCCTCTGCTTGCGCAACCCAACCATGAATATGTGGTTGATGACCAATTGAATTTCCTAATAATTCTGAAGTATTCTTAAACTTAAAATCAGTCAAAGAAATTGAGGCTGTTAAATCATTGGCATTTAAAATTTGCATAGCATTACTTAATGATTAGTTAATCTGTTTGGTGAATCTGTTTGGTTAATTTTGGAATCAACATTTAATTGGCTCATGATTTCATTAAATGTTGGATTATTTTTGCCAACGTTCTTTTGCAACGTCATCGCTTAATTTCGCTTCTACCCAGCGTTCGCCTTGGCTGGTCGCTTCTTTTTTCCAAAACGGCGCACTGGTTTTTAAATAGTCCATGATAAATTCACAGGCGCTAAATGCGTCTCCACGATGCGCACTGGCAACTAATACCAGCACAATTTGGTCTTGTGCGTGCAAAGTACCCACGCGATGAATAATACAAGTATCAATTAAATCCCAGCGCGATTTTGCTTCACCCTCAATTTTTTCGAGTGCTTTTTTGGTCATCTCTGGGTAATGCTCTAATGTGAGTGAGCTAACTGAGCTGCCATCGTTGATATCTCGCACTTGCCCAACAAAACTTACCAATGCGCCAATACCACCCTGCCCTAAAGACCTCATGAATATTAGCTCCTGGCCTATATCAAAATCCTCGGTTTGTATGCGAACAGTCATTTATTTGCTATCTTAACCGCCTGTAACGGGTGGGAAAAACGCGACTTCATCACCTGCGTGAATTATCGCAAGATTATCGACTAATTCATGATTGATCGCCGCACGTACGGTTTGCTTTCCATTAAACAAATCTGCCCATGTGTCGCCACGCAAACTTAAGTAATTTTTTAGTGCTGTAATGGTTTGCACATCATCTGGCAGTTGAATATCTTCTGTCGAATAATTCACAGCCTCTTTAATGCGAGCAAAATATAATACTTTTATATGCATAATTGTGACTTTAAGTGTACTTTTTATTGTGTTTTTGATGTTAAGTATTTTTACTATGTTTTGGGGTTTTAGTATTTGCTACCAAGCTTCAATCTCAGCTTATTTTTCATCAATTTCATCTATCACATCAAGCAAATCAATTGGCGCATTGCTTAACTCAACCCGCTCAATTTGTTTGAATCTGTTTG
>JAIYEJ010000085.1 GCA_027487055.1 Methylotenera sp.
ACTTTGCAACCAATGGTAATTATATTTGGTTTGATTTTAGTGGCGGCATTAGTCGTTTTAATGATTAAATCTCCCCCAGCAGAAGAAGCGCCTGTGCCTGTAGTTGCCAATGTAGAAGAAAATATTAAACCTGTTGCTGCGGTAGAAGTTGCGCCAGCAGTGACTGAGGTAGTCGCAAAAACGGGTGAAGAAGTTGTTAAGGGTTGCGCAATGTGTCACGAGGCAGGTTTAATGAATGCCCCTAAAATTGGTGATAAAGCACAATGGGGACCACGTATCGCACAAGGTTATGCGATGCTTGTGAAACATGCTGTAGAAGGTATTCGTTCAATGCCAGCTAAAGGCGGCAACCCAGACTTAACAGAAGGTGAAATTGCTGAAGCTGTTGCAATTATGGCAAATAAGTCAGGTGCAAGTTTTGATCCAGCGACATTGGCTAAATAAGTTTTAACTTATTATAAAAGCCGCTTAGATTATATTTAAGCGGCTTTTTTATTTTGTAATGATTGACTAACTGGCATGACTACATACGCAATAGGCGATATTCAAGGTTGTTATCACGCTTTTCAAGCGTTGCTGCAAAAAATTCAATTTGATGAAAAGCGCGATATCCTTTGGCTTGTGGGTGACATCATTAATCGTGGTAGCGGTTCGTTAGAGGTCTTGCGCTGGTGTTATGAGCATCAACAATCGCTTAAGATGGTGTTAGGAAATCACGATTTACATGCGCTTGCAGTAAAGCATAACATCAAGCAAGCACATCGATATGATACGCTGCAGACCAGTTTAGAAGCGGCTGACAGCGATTTGTTATTTTCATGGTTGCGACATCAGCCCTTATTGCATTCGCAAAATATTGCTGGAATTGACTATGCGATGGTACATGCAGGATTGTTTCCGCAATGGACGCTGAAACATGCCATCACGTTTGCACAAGAGGTAGAGGCGGCATTAAGTTCAAATTCTTACAAAACCTTTTTAACGCATATGTATGGCAATCATCCAATAAGTTGGAATGATGATTTAATAGGTTTTGATCGATTGCGTGTCATTACTAACGCCATGACACGTATGCGCGTTTGTTCTGCTATTGGCGAAATGGAATTTGAATTTAAAGGTGAATTACAAAATATTCCACAAGGCTTCATGCCATGGTTTGATGTGCCAGAAAGACTTTCTCAAAATACAGCAATTATATGCGGACATTGGTCGGCCTTAGGATTACGACAGCGCAATAATATTCATGCCTTAGATACAGGTTGTTTGTGGGGCGGGAAATTAACCGCAATGTGTTTAGAAACGCAGGCAATCACGCAAGTGAATTCGGATGTGAGGGACCAAGCGGCAGCGCTAATTTAGCATGGATTGCCTCAAAAGCAATTTTTGTAGCAGCTTGTCTTGTTAATCCTTCACAATCGATTTGCGCCAAAAAATGTAGCTCTACGATAGGTTGCTTAAGATTGAGTATTTGTAACATTGATTCTGCCATCGTCGTCTCACCCGCGTATGCCATCTCAATATTGGCTTTTTTATCTGGCAATGGGTAAAAAATAGCGACAGGATATATTTTTGCATTTGTATTAATTGCCGCCTGCACGATGCTGCTTTTAAAGGGCAAAATATGCGTGCCGTCAGTCGTGGTGCCTTCAGGAAAAAAACATACATTATCCCCATCTGCGAGGCTTGCAGTTGTCATTTCTATGATTCGCGCAGCATCTTTACGAATGTTACGATTAATAAATAGTGTGCCAGATTTGCTCACTAAGTATCCAAAGACAGGCCAGCTTTCTACCTCAATTTTAGCAATAAAACGCAACGGAATAATACTGTTGATGCTATGAATATCCACCCAAGAAATATGGTTGGCAACAAACATTGTATTTGAAATGTTGGTATCAGGTAGTGTGCCATGCGTGATGACTTTAATGTTAAAGCAATTTAATAGACTTTTACACCACCAGCGGGTGAGGGCAAGCCGCCAGTTTTTTTTAGTAAAAGGCAATATAAAGGCTGTAATTCCAATGCCAACAAGGGTGTGAATTACAATACGTGTTATGCGGTATATCCGCGTGAAAGATGAAGTTTGTTGCAAATTTATTTTAAGAAATGCGCTGCATACCTACCGTTTATTTTAGATAAAGGTAACATTACCAGCATATCTGCCGTGTTAAAAGAGGCATCCCAAGCTGGTTCGCCACAAATATAGGCCCCAAGACGCATATAGCCTTTAATTAGGGGCGGGCAAACCACTTCAATATCTTTATCAAGCGCAGCCATTGGAAGCGGCGTATGCGGAAATACACGGTATTCTGGTGGGGATAAGTAATCATCCTTAAGGCGATGGTATAGACTTGCCGCCATGTGACCACCGTCGTTCATTGGTACGCTGGCACAACCAATCATATATTCGTAATTGTGCATTTGCATATATTTTGCTAAGCCTGCCCAAAGCATTGAAATTGTGCCGCCATTTCGATAGTTTTGATGAACGCATGCACGACCTAGTTCAACCGTGCTATAAAATAAGTGTGAAAGTCTGGTTAAGTCAAACTCCCCCGCAGAATAATAACCACCTGCTTGTAGCGCTTGATGCGGTGTGAGAATACGATATGTCCCAATTACTTGATTGGTATCTGTTTCTCTAACTAAAAGATGGTCGCAATATGCATCAAAGCCATCAATGTCTAGGCCGTTAGTGCTATTGAGCTCTGCGCCCATTTCTTCTGCAAATACTTTGTAACGTAATCGCTGTGCTTCGGCGACTTCAGAAGCATCGCGTGCAATGCTGACGCTAAGACCTTTTTGCTGGCTGCTTGCAGGTAAGTTTAGCTGCAGCATATCTAATGACTGTATTGCTGACGGTTGAACCTGTGATAGGTCATTTTTCATAACATCTCTCCGTTAATTTTGAAAGATGTTATGTAATTTGCGTGAATAAATGATGAAGGTTATATGACTAATTGATGACAAAATTATTTAACTAGTATTCTTAATCGACAACATATAAGAGTGCGTAAAATTACTAGTGCGTTACTCGAGAAGTATCACCACTTTCTACAATACGTACTAGATCTCCTGGTTTAAATTCTTCATCTGCCTCTTGTACAATTGCGATTAAACCACCACCATCTAGCTTGACTGTGATTTCAAGTGCATCTTTACGTGTCACAACTTCTTCAGTTGCTGCTCCAGCAATACCGCCAGCAACAGCACCTATTACAGCGCCAATTGCACTGCCACGACCGCTACCAATTGAACCGCCTGCAATACCACCAATCGCGCCGCCAGCTATCGTGCCTACGGGCGATTTTGTGCCTTCTAGCTTCACTGATCGTACGCTTTCAACCACGCCAGTTTTAACCGTTTGCACTTTACGCGCATCATCACGTTTATAAACGCTACCAGAGTTAGAGCTTGCGCAAGCCACTAAAAATACTGAGATGACCGCTACTAAAAATAAGTTAGACTTTTTCATTTGCTACTCCTAAAATAAACGCTATTAAGCTAATTTTTCCTCCGTAGCCACTTGATTCACAAGCGCTTGCGTATAAATATGTTCAATTTCTGCTCTCGTTGGCTTGTGGTTTTGTCCACCACGGCTTGCAATTTTTATTGCGCCCATGGTACTTGCTAATCTGCCACAAGTCGGCCAATCCCAACCATTCGCGATGCCATACAGTAACCCAGCTCTGTAAGCATCGCCACAGCCTGTTGGGGCTACTATCTTGTCAGCTTTAACGCACGGAATCTCAAAACGTTGACCGTCAGCATAAATGTGTGAGCCAAGTCCACCTAGGGTCACAATTAAGGCTGTTACTTTTGTGGCAAGCTGTTCCAAAGTTAAGCCAGTTTTATCCTGGATTACTTGAGACTCATAATCGTTCACTGCCAAATAGGTTGCCATTTCAATAAAATGCATCAACTCTTCACCATTAAACATCGGCAAGCCTTGACCAGGGTCGAATAAAAAAGGAATGCCAGCATCAAAGCATTCTTTAGCGTGTTGAAACATGCCATCGCGGCCATCGGGCGCAATAATTGCTAATGAAACGTTGGAAGCGACTTTTACGCTGTTTTGGTGTGATTCCACCATTGCACCTGGGTGAAAAGCAGTGATTTGATTGTCGTCTAAGTCGGTAGTGATGTAGGCTTGTGCAGTAAAACTATTTGGAATTTCTTTTACGTGCCTAGTATTTAA
>JAIYEJ010000184.1 GCA_027487055.1 Methylotenera sp.
CACTTCCTTGCAGATTACTGTTGCCAATTAATTCAACATTATCTATGGAAAAGACACGATTTAAAAAACATTTCAAATGATTTTATTTATCGCCTTGGAATAAAGAAACACTTTGAATTGTATTTTGAAAATGGACATACTTTCGACCATTATATGAAACAATTTAATAAAAACGGGGCATAATACACGTTTCGCTTCATGCGAATTGACGTTTACACTTGGCACTTTTCGATACATGAATCGATAAGAAAAGAAAAACTCGCAAACCCTTGCCTGTAGCGGCTTTTCAGAAGTAATTCGAGCAACAAATGAGCAACTACTCATCAGATTTCGACTTTGTTGCGTTACAAATCAGCAACAATAAAGTACGATAAATCGAAGATAAATTAAATTTTTGATACTTGTATTTTGTTGTAAATATTTTCTGTTTTTTACTTCACATCATCTATTCAAAACACACCCCGATGAACAGTGAATATTTGAACAAATGAACATTACAACGACTCCGAAAATAGATCCTTATGTAAAGACTTTCAAATCAAAATGGGTCAATTAGCAAAAATGAAAGATGCTGACGAAGAATGTTAGATAACTGTATAATCAAATAATCTGTAATTCATAAAGTTCACCCCAAAATGGGGTATAATTACTGCTATTTAATTAGAGGGTTAATGTATATTTTTGTTATGCTCTGATTTGATGTAGACATATGTGTTATTTTTTAACATTTGATAATTTACCACATAATCAAATTGTCAGTCAATCTAAAAGATATTTTAAAACTATGTATATAGACCAAATTAACAATAAAAAGTTAAATCAATATCCAACTAGTTCAAATTGTGAAATAAACTGTCTACACATTAAAATAAAAGACTTTAAACCTATAGTTCAGGAGTTTGAAACTTATATATCGGACACAAGTTGGATAAATAACTTAGATGAAATTTCTAAAAAAGCCTTTAAGGTTAATGCCGAAAAAACAATTGATAAAATAGTGACAGAAATTATAGGCGGCATTACAACAAATGTTAATGAAGAAATTGGAGAGTTTATAGTTTCATATTCCGCACAACTTGCTTTGGAAATTAAATATTCTCATCATAGAATTCCATTAGCTGAACTTTTAAAAGAAAGAGTTTCAGGAAACCCAGGATTTGACTTCCACACAATTAGTTCGAATAATTATTTAGTATTTGGAGAAGCTAAGTTTAGCTTAGACTCAACTCCAAGAGCAAGGGCCTTAAATCAAATTGAAGAGTTCATCGGAGATAGAGACAATGCTGAACTTAAGTGGCTGGAACCTTTTTTAGACCCATTGACAAAAGCAAATATTATAAAGGATGAAAAGGGTTACGCAGCAGCATTTTCCTTAAATGGTGAAAGCATAATCAAAATTTTAAATAACGCCCTTGCATCTGATCCAATTAAAGAGATTATAAAGCATAAAGAACTTTACTTAATTGCAGTTGAATTATGTTAAGCGATAACCTTTTTTATCAAACTATTGATTCTGAATTAATCAAAGAAATACTTTTTGATTTCCACAATAGTGGTCCTGTTAACAACAGTCACCTTGAAACACTTTCGCACTTAAAAAAACACAATCCGGAAGCATTTAAAATCTATGAAGGGAAACTGATGTTTTTAATGGGACTTTTTTATAAAACGAGCAAACCCAATTCATTTATAGAAGCAATTTACAACGCATATGCACAGACTATAATTGAAGAAACTGGGTACAACTTTACTCCTATACAAGCGGATGCCTATAACTCAATTAAAAAGTATACAAATTTTTCATTTTCTGCTCCTACGAGTGCTGGCAAATCATTTCTTTTTCAAGAATTAATCAAAGAGGCACAAGGAGATATTATCATTATTTTACCATCAAGGGCACTATTGTCTGAATATCTAATAAAAATAAAAAACCTCGTTTCAAAAGAAACACTTGTTCTCCAGTTTATAGAAATTGTAAATACTAAAAGAACCAAGAATAGAATCTACATTATTACACCTGAAAGAGGGGAAGAGATTTTTAAAAATATGGACAACCTAAATCTGGAACTTATTCTTCTGGATGAAGCGCAAATTTCAGAGGAAGGAATACGCGGAATGAAATTTGACTCATTAGTCAGAAGAATTGATAAAAATTTAAATAACATAAAAAAGGTTTTTACACATCCGTTTGTACTGAATCCTGATGCCCAATTTAAAAAGCATAACATCACAAATGATATTGAATCTGAAACGTACAATCAAAAAACTGTAGGTAAAATATATATTGAACACTTTGAAGGCAATTTTAAATACTTTTCACCTTTTGATGATAAAATAAAAGGCAGGAACATTGATGGTAATATTGTAAAAGATATAATTCTAAATAATGGAACAGCATTAATCTATATTTCTAAATCCAAAATTTATGACGGACGTTTCCTTGAACTATTTTCTGATTATATAGAGTTATGTCCTGAAATTACCGACAAAAAAAGCCTCCACTACATTAACAAACTTGAAGAATTCCTAGGAACAAAAGACAATAGAGATAAAAACTCAATTTTAATCTACCTAATGAAAAGAGGAATCGTTATACATCATGGCTCAATACCTTTGAAAGCTAGACTTATTATTGAAGAATTCGTAAATGGACATCACGCAAAAATATGTTTTTCGACATCGACTTTAATCCAAGGAATTAATATGCCATTTGATATTGTTTGGATAAATAATTTTAGTTTCACAGGTAATGAAGACCAGAAAACACTGAATCTTAAAAACCTAATCGGTAGAGCTGGTAGAACCACTATTGAAGACAATTTTTTCGATTACGGTTATGTAATAGTTGAGAAAAGAAATAAAAGACTGTTTATTAATAGATTAAACAAAGAGTCATCCTTATCAACAACATCAAATCTAGACAACCAAACAGACCCAAACAATGAAGACTTCATTGATATTATTGACGCCATCAAGAATGACACTTTTAATGCCGAATTGCAACTTACAAAAAGTCAAATTGAAAGAATTTCAAACTCCAATATTGACAGTGAAATAAATTTTATTTTAGATACTTTTTTAAACAAACATCTTGAACCATTAACTGTCAAAGAGTATTATAAATTAGAAATTCATCAAAGAAAAAAAATCAAAATATCATTTGAAAATATTTATAAAGCACATTTGAGACGTTCAGATTTAACAGACGGTGAAAAAAGTGTTTTAAGCACCTCCATTCCAATTTTACTATGGCAAATTCAAGGCAAGTCATTTGCAGAAATCATATCATTAAGATATGCTTTTCTAACAGAAAAAGATTATAGAAGGAAACTTAGACGACAATTAAGTAGAAAAGAAATCTCTTTCCGAGAATTTAGATTGTTAATCTCAAAGAAGAAAGTAAGATTCTCTTGCATTGCTGAATCATTACCAAATAAAGCTTTTAAAAGATCTGTGCCTCTATTCTCACAAGACACAAGCATAGTTGACATAGATTTTGACAAGGTAATTTACGACACGTATGATTATATTGACAAAGTACTTTCGTTATCCATAAAAGACCCTATCTCTAGTGCATTTATTCTTTATTTCAATAAAACAGGAGATATTCGAGCACAAGTTTTAAGTAATTACATAAAATACGGAACAAATAATGAGACCGAAATTTGGTTAATCAAATACGGTTTTAGTTTCGACGAAATTGAAAAAATATTTGAGCACATTGAGAAAATAGATGAAACAGAAATTATTTTCAAAGACAGTGTAAATGAATTTATTGAAGACCCTGACAATTTAAAACTTATTGAGAGATACTTATAAAACATCCACCACAACTCTGCATTGTCAAAAGTTGCCGATCTGTTCTCCTCAGAAGTGTTAATTATTTATCGAAGTTCGATATACGAATTTACAATTGTTGTAAAATCAGCGTTAATAACGTCTTTCAAAAACTTTATGGAAAGACTAACAGTGAAACAGTTTTCAATCAAGTTTTTACTTGATGAAATTTATCGTTTTTACTTTCATTTAACTATTCAAATCGTACTTCGACGAATAGTTGTTATTTGAACAAATGAACATTGGGAAATGGGTCTTTCAAAAAATATTTTTCATGTTTTTTACCTATTGAAGTCTATACATCAGTCTCAAAATACATCAAATTGTCCAGCCCCTTTTTCTTTCGAAAAAATGATCTTTTTTTAGTCGTCTCTGGAAGCAAATATTACGATAAAAATCACCAACGAAATCCTCATGGAGCAGTTCATGGAAATGAAATCCATGATCATAAATTTGCAGTCCGAAATGGACAGCCTAAAAAATCCAGTCGATGAGTTTACAACCAAATGGGTTGACACTTACGACGTGATGGCGATGCTTCGTGTTAGTCGAAGAACCATGGATCATTATATCAAAGCAGGCAAGCATACTCCCACCAGAATCCAAAAACGAAATTACTTTGCAATCAACCAGGTAAAGGGATTAATGTATATTCCTCCAGCTCCCGTAATCAGAACCTTACGTGAAGACGTTCAAATCATGATGGGGCATTTAGCGAAAATGGTAGAAGCTGGTGAAGAATGGTAGAATGCCGTTTAATTAAATAATCTCTCATTAAGAAACTTTACCCCAAAATGGGGTATAATTACTGCTACTTATTTAGGAGGTTATTGTATATTTTTGCTATGCTATATTTTTATGTTTAGAACTACTTTTTAACGAGTCAATAAGTAGGTATATATACAAGTTATGCGTAATAAAACTAACACAACATGGAAGAAGAAGGAAAAAACAAGACACCCACAGACTCTGGCTCCCCGAAAACAACGCCAACTGGATTTGGTAAAGGGGTAAATGATTATTTAAATCATAATGTAACTGTTGCAGACGCAAAGGCTGCTGCAATTCTTGCTACAAATTTTGTTGTATTAGGTGGACTGAGTAATTTTTGTTACTGCCCACAAACAAAGTTAATGTACCTTATTTCTGGACTGCTTAGTATCGCATCAATTATTTTATGTGGAATTGTTTTATACCCTAGACTGCCAAAATCAGCTAAGGGTTTAATTTTTTGGGAAAACATTAAGCAATATGATAATATTCAAGAATATATAAATGAGTCTGGAAAGCTTAATGACAAAATTGTAGAGGATGAGTATGCTAAACAAAATTGGCATGTGAGTCATGTACTATCCAAGAAGCACTTTTACATACGACTTGCTATAATTACATTCGGATTATCACTCATAACATTAGTTATCATATTCATTAAATTCTCATAAGTATGCCAAAGTGGACAAAAGAGTATTATTCTTCACTTGAGGAAAGATTTAACAAAATAACAGAGGGATTGGCAGATCGAATTGATGGTGTGATCAATGGCACCGTAACGCCAGCAATAAATGATATACCTATTGGTTCTGCTCGTAAAATGAGAGCTGCTGTTTTGTTTTTTGATATCCGAAACTTTACATCACGCACCAGCTCTGCAGAAATGCCAAAATTGAAAGAAACGCTTATCATGTTAGATTGTGTAATTCCAATGGTTATGCATATAATATTTGATAATGATGGCTACATAGAAAAAAACACTGGTGACGGAGTTATGGCTGTTATAGGGCTGGAAGAAGAAGATGAAAGTGCGGCCAACAAAGCTCTTAGTGCTGCAACAACAATTTTTTACACTCTTAACAATACGATTAACCCCTTTCTTAAAAAGTTAGGAATAAAGGAAATTGATGCGAGAATAGGCATTGACCTTGGAACTTTATTAGTTGCCAGAATAGGAGCGCACAAAGGCACTTCTCAACAGGACAGAAGTTTCCTTACTGTAATCGGTCCATCTGCTAATTTGGCCAGTAAAATTCAAAACGAAGCTGGAACAAATGAAATTTGGGTTGGTGACCTTATTTGTAAAAATGCCGAGGAATATAGAAAGGACTTTTTCGTAGATGTAACACCAAAAGATTGGACATGGTCATATGTGGGCACAAGTGAATCATATAATATTTGGGATTATAACGCGTCAAGAAAACATCCCTCAAAATGAAAATACGCATAACACGCAGTAAGCAAAATGGCGCTACAACCACATCCAAGAGAAAGCGCCACATTGCCTACTGCGGGACCGTTAGCAGCCACTTTAAGACACAATTAACAGACGATATCAATGAAAATAGAGTGCTTATTTTGGAATATTAAAGACGTATACAACAATCAACGTTTAGATTTCTTTAACACCTATGCCCAGAAATTTGACGTGATAGTTTTAGCCGAAGCTCATAATGTCATTATAAACAATCAAATAAATAATTTTATACCCATTCAACCATTTCAGACAAGTGGACGAGAATGGATTAAAAATGTTGGTACAAACATTGACTTCCGAACCTATAGGAAATGAAAACCCAAAAGGTTTCTGCTTTTCAACCAGTTTTGCACTCTCAATTTATCTTGACGCATTTGGATATCAGAACTCAATAGCGGAGGGTGATTTCAATTGTGCACATTATTGGTTAAATCTTA
>JAIYEJ010000315.1 GCA_027487055.1 Methylotenera sp.
ATAATCATTATTGACTTGTGGATTATCTAAGGCTATTTTGTAACCTTGGCTACGTAGTGTTTGACAACGCTCTATTACGGCCTCGCTAGGCGGGATGCTTCTTAAAATTTCTAATACGGTTCGCTGTGGTGCCATCAGCTCTAAAAACTCACTCATAAGCATTTGTTCGTTTACATTTATAAATGCTAACTTATCGCCCAAAAGCCATTGAATATCCATTTGCCCAACTGTATTCATCAGTACATTTGCGCAAGCTTTAAAATCATCCACAATCTCAGCACTTTGTGCGTCTGCACTATGCCTAAAAAATAGCTCATAGCCAATGATTTGCTGTTTACTATCCATGATAGGCTGGCGCCCGATAAAGGTTTGATCTTCCATTTTTTCAACTCTCGCAATTTACCATCATTAAAATATCCCTATATTTGTTAATCATAGCGCCACATGAACTAAATCACTTTGTCGAACAAACCAGATTTATAGGCTTAGTTCTGAGTTTTTAGTACAAATTAAGTGTTATTTTTTCTATTTATGTGCCGCATGTAATTGGTACGTAATAATAAAGTTTTACTATTTGTTAAATATCTTATTTCAAGTTTCCAAGGCAAGAAATGACTGAAGGCTGGCTAAACTTCGATTACGTAATTCTATTCTCGCAAAGCGAGCGTATGGCTTATTCTCGTAAATACAAAATAGGCAATTACTTGCCGGGCTTTACTCTTGCTGGGATATACGACTGGAATTACTTTTTGGTAACTGATGTTGAAGGCACAATGTATTCATTACCGAGTTTGCCTTTAGATATTCAATCAATAAAAGAATTTTCTCTACCAGAAAATTATACCCTAGAAACTGATGAGCGCTATGCTGAAAAAGTAAGGTGGTATTTAAAACCTGAAATTGTAGGCGGAAACCCTCGAGATGGGAAAAATTTAGTTTGGGTTTCATTAGACCTACACGCAGATTTGATTGCTTGGTGGAATGACAAATTAGCGAGTAAGCAAACTGATAGCACGACATACACAGAGTCTTACCCTACTGTTTTAAAAGTAGCTTGCTAGTTAAAATTATTATCTTATCTAGCTATTCTACTGTCACACTCTTAGCCAAATTCCGCGGTTTATCTACATCTGTGCCTTTTAATAAGGCCGCGTGGTATGCCAGCATTTGTACAGGAATGGTATGCAAGATAGGAGAAAGCACGCCAACATGGCGTGGGGTGCGAATCACATGTACACCTTCAGATTCGGTAAAGTGACTATCAGCATCGGCAAATACAAATAACTCGCCGCCACGCGCGCGTACTTCTTGCATGTTCGATTTTACTTTTTCCAACAACACATCATTCGGCGCAATGACCACTACAGGCATGTTATTGTCTACTAATGCTAAAGGCCCGTGTTTAAGTTCGCCTGCAGGATACGCTTCTGCATGAATATAAGATATTTCTTTTAACTTTAGCGCGCCTTCAAGCGCAATTGGGTAATGCACACCACGACCTAAAAACAGGGCATGTTCTTTATCGGCAAAGCGTTTTGCCCACTCACGAATTTGCGGTTCTAAATTTAGCGCAATTTGTACGCTGCCCGCTAACTGTCTTAATGCACTCAAATAAGCTTGTTCATCTTTACTGCTTAATAAACCCCGTTGTTTTGCGATTGTAACGGCCAATGTAAAGAGTGCGACTAATTGGGTGGTAAAAGCTTTGGTAGAAGCAACACCGATTTCTGCACCAGCACGTGTATAAAATACCAATTGTGAGGCGCGTGGTATTGCACTTTCCTGCACATTACAAATTGCTAGGGTTAGGTTTTGACCTAATGATTTGGCGTGTTTTAGTGCTTCCATCGTATCTAAGGTTTCGCCTGATTGAGAAATCGTCACAATCAGTTGCTTGGGGTTTGGCACTGAAACTCGATAACGATATTCACTTGCGATTTCGATATTTGTCGGTATTTTAGCAATACCTTCTAACCAATACTTGGCTGTTAGCGCCGCGTAATAACTGGTGCCTGCGGCTAGAATCAAAACGCTGTCTATTTCATTAAATATGTCACTTGCGGCATCACCAAACAGGGCAGGGGAGAAGCTGTTATCATCAATTAACGCTTCTATTGTGTCTGTAAGCGCCTTGGGCTGTTCGTGTATCTCTTTTTGCATAAAATGTGCATAAGGCCCAAGCTCCATGCTTGCGAGTGAGACATCACTTAAGTGGATTTTACGTGTGACTTCATCGCCAGTTTTACCAAATATAGTCACACCATCACGGCGAATGTCGGCAACATCGCCATCTTCTAAGTAAATCACTTTACGCGTAACTGACAACACAGCGGAAACATCAGACGCTATAAAATTTTCACCATCGCCCAAGCCCAATAACAATGGGCATCCCAGACGTGCCGTGATCATATGTTGTGGCTCTTTAACCGAAATGACGGCAATGGCAAACGCTCCAGTTAGCTCTGTCACTGCTTTTTGAGTAGCAGCTAATAAAGGTAAATTATGATGGTAATGATGAATTAAGTGCGCAATCACTTCAGTATCAGTTTGTGAAGTGAATTCGTAACCAAGAGCTTTTAAACGTGTGCGTTGTTCATCATGGTTTTCAATAATGCCGTTATGTACAACAGCGATTTCACCTTTTGACACATGCGGATGCGCGTTACTTTCAGTCACGCCGCCATGTGTTGCCCAACGCGTATGTCCGATGCCTACTTGGCCGTTTAAACTCACTTCTTGGGCTTTTTCAGTCATCGCCGCTACGCGACCTACAGCGCGTACTCGCTCAATTCTACTATTACTTAATACTGCCACGCCAGCAGAGTCATAGCCCCTATACTCTAAGCGGCTTAATCCTTCAATTAAGGTAGAAACAACATTTCTATTAGCAACTGCACCTACAATTCCACACATTAGCGCTTTTCTTTCTTCAATTTTTGCGTATTTTTTGTGGTCGTTTCCATCCCACTATCGTTTTTTGCTCACGCGCTCGGCATAAAGTTAATGCGTCAGCAGGCGCATCCTTAGTAATTGTTGAACCTGCGGCAATTGTTGCATTTTTTCCAATTGTGACTGGCGCGACTAATTGAGTATCTGAGCCTATAAATGCGCTATCTTCTATAATTGTTCTAAATTTGTTCGCACCATCATAATTACACGTGATTGTACCTGCTCCAATATTCACATTTTTACCAATAGTAGCATCGCCTATATAGCTTAAGTGGTTGATTTTACTACCAATATCTACTTGGGCGTTTTTTAGCTCTACAAAGTTACCTATATGCGCATCTGCCGCTAAGCTTGTACCTGGGCGCAGACGAGCATATGGCCCAATACGATTATTTTCACCTATTTTTGTGTCATCTATATGTGTAAACGGCAAAATTTGTGTGCCCGCGGCAATCTCTGCGTTTCTAATCACACAATTTGCTGCAATTTTGACATTGTCACCCAGCGTTACATTACCTTCAAACACACAGTTAACATCAATTTCAACATCACGACCACAACTTAAATGACCTCGCACATCTAAGCGTGCAAGGTCTTTAAGAGTCACGCCATTCTGCAATAAATTTTGTGCAATACGCTTTTGAAGTTCGCGCTCAATTTGTGCCAAATCGACTTTAGAATTGATTCCTGTCACCGACCACTCGTCTGTTGTGATTTCTGCTACCACGTCTATGCCATCTTGCACAGCTAGGGCAACAATATCAGTTAAGTAGTATTCACCTTGCGCATTATTATTTTGAATTTGAGTTAACCACTTGATTAAGTGTACGGTTGGCATTGCCATGATGCCAGTGTTTACCTCATTTATGGCGCGCTGTTCTTGTGTTGCATCCTTATGTTCTACAATAGCTTTAACTAAGGATTGGTTACGCACAATACGACCGTAACCTGTTGGTTCTGATTTAATAAAAGACAAAATTGCTAGTTTCGAGCTTGAGCTAGAAATAAGTTTTTCACAAGCTTGCCCATCTATTAATGGGACATCACCCAGCAAAATTAAAGTGAGTGAGTCCATATCTAAATACGCAGCAGCTTGTTGTACAGCATGCCCTGTGCCAAGCTGCTCTGCTTGGTTTACCCATGTGATGTCCTCATGAGCAAACTTTTCTCGCACAACATTCCCACCAAATCCATATACCACGATGATTTTTGCTGGATTTAGCGATTTTGCGCAATCAATTACATGCGCCAAAATTGGTTTGCCGCCAACTTCATGGAGGACTTTCGGCATATCGGAGTGCATACGCGTCCCTTTGCCGGCCGCAAGAATAACGATATTTAGTTTTACCATTACTATTTAAAAATCTTTATTATTTAACGTGTAAAGTATAACAAAAAAGGCAGCCGAAGCTGCCTTTTACTGTCACTAACTTACATATGTCGTTTTTAATTTGACTAATGAGTCGATTTACGTAAACGCTGAATCGCTTGAATTTGTGCAACTGCTTCTGCAAGCTCTGCCTGAGCTGCTGCGTAATCCATATCAGAATTGCGATTTTTCATTGCTTCCATCGCTGCTTCTTTAGCTGCAATTGCTTTTGCTTCATCTAAATCGTGACCACGTACTGCAGTATCAGCGAGTACTGTAATCATGCCTGGTTGCACTTCTAAAATTCCGCCAGAGATAAAAATCAAGGTTTCTTCAGCGACATCCGTTTGTTTAATACGTAGCGCACCTGGTTTGATATTGGTAATCATTGGGGCGTGATTTGGGTAAATACCTACTTCACCGCCACCTGCAGGTGCAACCACAAACTCAGCTTCACCTGAGAATATACTTGCTTCTGCACTGACTACATCGATATGAACTGTATTTGCCATTATTTTTTCCTTAAGCGATTTACTAAAAACTAAAGAATTAGTTTAATGTTTTCGCTTTTTCAACAGCCTCTTCAATACCACCTACCATATAGAACGCTTGTTCTGGCAAGTGGTCATATTCGCCAGCAACAATTGCTTTAAAGCCTTTGATTGTTTCTTTTAATGGCACATATTTACCTGGTGCACCAGTAAACACTTCAGCCACGTGGAATGGTTGTGACAAGAAACGTTGGATTTTACGCGCACGTCCAACCGCTAATTTATCTTCTGGTGACAACTCGTCCATACCCAAAATCGCAATAATATCGCGCAATTCTTTGTAGCGTTGTAGTGTTTGTTGAACAGAACGCGCAACTGCATAGTGTTCTTCACCAACCACCAATGGGTCTAATTGACGTGATGTTGAGTCTAGTGGATCCACCGCTGGGTAAATACCTAAAGATGCAATGTCACGTGACAACACAACAGTTGAGTCCAAATGTTGGAAAGTCGTTGCTGGTGATGGGTCAGTCAAGTCATCCGCAGGTACATAAACCGCTTGGATAGAAGTAATAGAACCTGTTTTGGTTGAAGTAATACGCTCTTGTAAACGGCCCATCTCGTCAGCCAGAGTTGGTTGGTAACCCACAGCTGAAGGCATACGACCTAACAATGCAGAAACCTCTGTACCAGCCAATGTGTAACGATAAATGTTATCCACAAAGAACAATACGTCACGGCCTTCGTCACGGAATTTTTCTGCCATCGTCAAACCTGACAAAGCCACACGTAAACGGTTGCCTGGTGGCTCGTTCATTTGACCAAACACCATCGCTACTTTTGATTCTTTCATGTCGTCTAATTTAATAACGCCTGCTTCTGCCATTTCATGATAGAAGTCGTTGCCTTCACGCGTACGCTCACCTACGCCAGCAAACACAGATAAACCGGAGTGTTGTTTAGCAATATTGTTAATTAGTTCCAACATGTTCACAGTTTTACCTACACCAGCACCACCGAACAGACCCACTTTACCGCCTTTAGCAAAAGGGCAAACTAAGTCAATCACCTTGATACCTGTTTCTAGCAAGTCAACAGAAGGGGATAGTTCTTCGAATTTTGGTGCTTTTTGGTGTATTGAACGACGCTCTTTAGAATCAATTGGACCAGCCTCATCAATTGGGCGACCCAACACATCCATAATACGGCCTAATGTACCAGTACCAACAGGCACAGTAATTTGGTTGCCTGTCGATTTAAATGCTGTACCGCGCGCAAGACCATCAGATGAGCCCATGGCAATCGTACGCACAATGCCGTCACCTAATTGTTGTTGCACTTCTAAGGTTAAACCAGCTTCTGCTTGTGAGTCTTTGTCATCGATAATCAATGCGTCAAATACTTTTGGCATGCTGTCACGTGGAAATTCCACGTCAACCACCGCGCCAATACATTGCACCACTTTACCTACGATTGCTTGAGTTGCTTTTGCCATTTTCTATTCCTAACTTCTTTAAATTTAGTCAGATTTAATAATATATTTGTTATGCTACTGCAGCCGCGCCACCGACGATTTCTGAAATCTCTTTCGTAATCGCCGCTTGACGTGCTTTGTTATAAACCAGTTTCAATTCGCCAATCACGTTCTTCGCATTATCAGACGCTGACTTCATTGCCACCATCCTTGAAGATTGCTCAGACGCCATATTCTCTGCCACTGCGTTGTAAATCAATGATTCCACATAACGCATCATCAATTGATCCACAACAGGCTGCGCTTCTGGCTCATAAATGTAATCCCAAGATCCATTTGGACTGCCTAATTTTTCACCACTTAACGGTAATAGCATTTCCAAATTTGGCTCTTGTTTCATGGTATTGATAAATTTTGTGTAGCAAATATAGAGTTGGTCAATTTCACC
Source organism: Methylotenera sp. (assembly GCA_027487055.1). GTDB lineage: Bacteria > Pseudomonadota > Gammaproteobacteria > Burkholderiales > Methylophilaceae > Methylotenera_A. The sequence continues at coordinate 6,732 of JAIYEJ010000315.1, forward strand.
ATTTGTATATGCATCTAACATCACTTTAATTGTGCCAATTAGATTTTCTAAATGTGGCACATCGCCAATACCAACAATGTGAGATTTAACATCTGCACTCACACGATTCATAAAGCCAAAAGCTTTGTTGCCAATCGCGCTCACAGCAATTTTTTTGCCTTCTGCTTCCCATGATTTCATTTGATTTACAGATAAACGTAAAACGTTGGTGTTTAACCCGCCGCAAAGACCTTTATCTGAGCTTACTACAATCAAACCAATATTTTTAACCACATCACGTTTAATTAAAAAAGCATGTTTATATTCAGGGTTAGCAAATGATAAATGCGCCGCAACATTGCGAATTTTTTCAGCATATGGGCGGCTAGCGCGCATTCTATCTTGCGCTTTACGCATTTTAGAAGCAGCTACCATCTCCATCGCCTTAGTGATCTTACGTGTATTTTCTACGCTCTTGATCTTGGTTCTAATTTCTTTACTACCAGCCATTTTAGTGTCCTAGATAGTCGATAAATTAGTAGGCATTTGTTGCTTTAAAGTCTTGAATTGCGGCTTCAACTGCTTTTTCATTATCGCCGCTCAAGTCTTTGCTAGTTTCGATACCTTCCATTAACTTAGCGTATTTAGAGCCCATGAAACCGTGTAATGCGTTTTCAAATGCTAAGACTTTGTTGGTTGGCACATCGTCAAAGTAGCCTTTGTTTGCCGCTAATAATGTAATTGCCATTTTAGAAACACTTAATGGGGCATATTGCGCTTGTTTCATCAATTCAGTAAACATACGACCACGGTCTAATTGTTTACGTGTTGCTTCATCCAAGTCAGAAGCGAACTGCGCGAACGCAGCCAACTCACGGTATTGCGCTAAAGCTAAACGCACACCACCACCTAATTTTTTGATGACTTTAGTTTGCGCTGCACCACCCACGCGAGATACTGAAATACCGGCGTTAATCGCTGGACGAATCCCAGCGTTAAACAAGTCAGTTTCTAAGAAGATTTGACCGTCAGTAATCGAAATAACGTTTGTTGGTACGAAAGCTGATACGTCACCAGCCGCAGTTTCAATCACTGGCAAAGCTGTTAATGAACCTGTTTTGCCTTTAACTTTGCCTTTTGTGAAATTTTCTACATATTCTTCGTTAACGCGTGCTGCACGCTCAAGCAAACGAGAGTGAATGTAGAACACGTCACCTGGATAAGCCTCACGGCCTGGTGGACGACGTAACAACAATGAAATTTGACGATAAGCAATCGCTTGTTTGGTTAAATCATCATATACAATCAATGCATCTTCACCACGGTCACGGAAATACTCACCCATTGTACAACCAGCATAAGGCGCTAAGAATTGTAATGCAGCTGAGTCTGACGCCGCTGCTGCAACCACGATGGTATAAGCCATAGCGCCATTTTCTTCTAACTTACGTACTACGTTAGCAATTGTAGAAGCCTTTTGACCAATCGCCACATAGACGCAGGTCATATTTTGACCTTTTTGATTAATAATTGCATCCACAGCTACTGCTGTTTTACCTGTTTGACGGTCACCAATAATTAACTCACGTTGACCACGACCTACTGGTACCATAGAGTCAACTGATTTCAAACCTGTTTGAACTGGTTGTGAAACAGATTTACGCGCAATTACGCCTGGCGCCACTTTTTCAATTTTGTCAGTCATTTTAGTTTTAACAGGGCCTTTGCCGTCTATTGGCTGACCTAGCGCATTGACTACGCGCCCAATGAGCTCTGGGCCTACTGGCACTTCCAAAATACGACCTGTACATTTCACTACATCACCTTCAGTGATGTGCTCGTAATCGCCAAGCACCACAGCACCTACTGAATCACGCTCAAGATTCAAAGCTAATCCAAATGTATTGCCTGGGAACTCGATCATCTCGCCAGCCATCACGTTTGAAAGCCCGTGAATACGCACGATGCCATCCGTGACAGAAATTACTGTGCCTTGTGTACGCGCTTCTGCGCTAGTCGAAAAATTCTCTAATCTGCTTTTAATCAGTTCACTGATTTCTGATGTAGATAACTGCATTGTGGCTCCTAAATTTTCTCTTTTGGCTAACTATTTAGCCCTTAATTAATCTGCCTTACGCAGCAAGCGTGTAGGCTAAACTTTGTAACTGACCTTTGACGGACGCGTCTATCACGGTATCGCCAACAATAATTTTAATACCGCCAATAATTTCCGGATCAACTGAAACAGTGGCTTCAACTTTTTTGCCAAACTTTGCTTCTAAACGTTTAACTAAATCTTTAGTTTGTGTTGCGCTGATTTTTGCAGCCGCAATAATTTGTGCATCTAGAACACCTTCATCTTGCGCCTTTAATTCTTCAAATGCACTACTAATTGCAGGTAACAATGACATACGACCATACTCAACTAATACTTTAATTAGATTTTGGCTTTGTTCATTTAGATTTTTACCACAAACATTTAAAAATGCGTCTTGCAACTCATTCGCTAACACTTTTGGATTAAGTATAAAAGCCAGCATCTTCTCATCAGTAGAAACAGCAGATGCAAACTTTAACATTTCAGACCATTTTGCTAAAGATTTTGTCTCTTTACCAAGCTTAAAAGCTGCAACTGCGTAAGGCCTTGCGATAGTTGAAATTTCAGCCATTGCTTATAGCTCCGCCGCAAGTTTAGACAACATATCTGTGTGTGCTTTACTGTCGATCTCTTTACGCAAGATTTTTTCTGCACCAGCAATCGCTAATACTGAAACTTGCGCACGTAAACCTTCTTTAGCGCGATTTACTTCTTGATCAATTTCAGCTTTAGCACCAGCAATGATACGCTCGCCTTCAACTTTTGCAGCACCCTTAGCTTCTTCAATAATTTGAGTCGCGCGCTTCTCAGCCTGACCTACAATCTCAGATGCTTTTTGTTTAGCTTCATTTAAAGTTGTCTCTGATTTTTTAGCTGCAACGTCCAAAGCACTACGGCCTTCTTGTGCAGCTGCTAAACCATCAGCAATCTCTTTTTGACGTGTTTCAATCGCCTCTAAAAGTGGCGGCCAAACAAACTTTACGATGACCAAAACTAATATGGCAAACGTAATCGCCTGTGCTATGAGCGTTAAA
>JAIYEJ010000103.1 GCA_027487055.1 Methylotenera sp.
AATGGTTTGCGTATAGCGGCTTTTTACTATGTTCACATCACGTTCAAAGTATAAGCCGCTATCTAGACTAAAAATAGGCAATGTGCGAGTTGCGCTATTGTTACTGATATTATTGCCATTAATATTAAAGTTGTTGTTATTTAAACTGTATTGGGTTGTGTGCACCCCAATTTTGGGTGTGACAAATCCGTATGACTGCGTTAACGGTAGGCTGATACTTGGATAAGCAACAAACCGGCTTCCAGTAGCACTCACAGGGGCTTTATCAGATCTGTCAAAATAAGCCCACTGCGTATATAAATCAGTACTTACATAATTCCATTCTTTATTGGCAGCTAGTGTAAGTTGAGGTAAGCGCTGATATGGGAAGTTGATTTCATCTAATGTTTGATACTTTTGTACTAAGCCATTAAAGCGCCACACATCACTCACATAATCGATGCGGCCTTCTTGCGGCAAATTCACACGGCTGGTACTGGTGATGCGTGTAGACATGTCAGATAAGTATTGGTCATCTGAGACTTTTTCTAAATTATAACCAGCAGACCAGCCATTCTCAAAGTTATGATTATGGCTAAAGTTTGCATAGTAGCGTCTGCTACCACTTAATTGGTCGTCGTTTAAATATTCTAAATTATTCAAACCAGAATAAGTCTCATCTAAATATCTAAACTCTCCTTGGAGTTGCACGCCGCGTTTACTTAAGTAGCGTGTAGCGACAGTTGCATCCATGTTTGGGGAAATATTAATGTAGTAGGGGATTAATGTTTCAAAACCGCTTCGGCTGGTAGAGCCCACAGTTGGGGCAAGCAAACCTGATTTACGTTCGTTATTAAATGAGAAACTGAGATATGGGGTGTAAAGCAATGGCACACCTTTAAATTCCACAGATGCATTTTTTGCAGTGCCCGATTGTGTATAATCGTCTAATTCAATCTCACTCGCTTTAATGTACCAATCGTCTACCCCTGGTTCGCAAGTGGTGTAGCGCGCACTTTTCAAACGTTTTTTATCTTGACCATCAAACAAGACCGCTTTGGCATCACCACGAGATGAACTAAATTTTGGGTCTATGCTACTTTGGCCTATAGGTGTTGGTGGCTCGCGGTAATTGTCTTGGTACAATCTTGGGTCATCGGTTAGGCTGGTTTGCGCGTTAAGCAATTTTGATTGTGTATATACGCTAGGGTCGTTACGTGGTTTTAAATTGTTTAGAGCTGAAGTGTTAATTTTTCTATTAAGCAAAATAGATGCATCGCGCATTTCGCCTATGCTTTCACTTAAGCGCATTTTTAAGGCGGGGCCTCTTATTTCACTTTCCCCCAAGTTAATACGCACATTGCCATCCACTTTTAATTCATCATTTTGAACGTCATATTCAATGTTGTCGCCATATACTTTTTGGTCGCCTTTGCTAATGATGGCATTACCTGAAGCGCTCATTTTTCGGTCAAGGTAGAGGTTAAGTTTGTCGCCTTCAATTTCAATCGCGCCTGGCAATGCGGTTGTGGGCTCGGCGTCTGGCAATTTAGAAAGCTCAAGCGTCATGGTCTCCGCGGGCGCGCGGGTACTCAGGCTAATCAAAAAAATTGAAGCAAGGCTCGTAAATAAACGCTTAGCGTTATTAAAAATTAAAAGTTTTTGATGCAAAAGTGTGGTTAAGTTGTTTTAAATGGTTTAAAAGTTAGCTTAAGTTTATGTATTTTACGCATGAATGATAAAATTGCATAAACGCACATTCAATACCGACATTATAAAGGCTTCTAGTGGATAGAAAAATAGAATTAGAACATTGGTTGCAAGAAACACTGGATTCGCAGCCATTTACCCTCACCACTGCATCGTCAGACGCCAGTTTTAGGCGCTATTTTAGGGTGCATTTAGGCGATAAAACGCTCATTGCCATGGACGCGCCACCACCTCAAGAAGATTGTCGCCCTTTTGTCAAAGTCGCCAACATGCTGCTTGATGCGGGTTTGAATGCGCCAAAAGTGATTGCGCATGATTTAGAGCGTGGCTTTTTACTGCTGAGCGATTTGGGCGATGCGACTTATTTGCAACACCTCAATAACGACACCGCACAAATGCTTTATTTAGACGCAACTAACGCGCTGATTAAATTGCAGTTGGCGAGTAAACAGCACGATTTACCGCCTTATGACGAGGCGCTGCTGACGCGTGAAATGCAACTCTTCCCCGATTGGTATGTGGCAAAGCACTTGGGTTTTAGTATGAATAGCGAGCAGCAAGGCTGGTCGCAACAAACCTTTGAAGCGCTAAATAAAAACATTCTCGCTCAAGGCCAAGTGACGGTGCATCGCGATTATCATTCGCGAAATTTAATGGTCACACCCCAAATTGATGATAGGCATTCGCCTGGTATTTTAGATTTTCAAGACGCTGTGCATGGCGCGATTACTTACGATTTGGTATCCCTATTAAAAGACGCCTATATTCAATGGGATGAAGAGCAAGTGATTGATTTTGCGGTACGTTATTGGGAGCCAGCCAAAAAAGCAGGATTGCCTGTGCCACAAGATTTTAGCGAGTTCTATCGCAATTTTGAATGGATGGGTGCACAACGACACATTAAAGTGCTGGGCATTTTTGCAAGGCTATACCATCGTGACGGTAAAGATGGTTACCTTAAAGACATGCCGCTAGTGATGCATTATTTGCGCAAAGTGTGCGAGCGCTATGTGGAGTTACGCCCAATGTTGCGCTTACTGGATGCACTGGAAGGCAAAGTGCCAAGGCCCAAATACGTTGTTTAGATTATTTTGAAAATTTCACAGAAACTATTTTTATGGGATGAGGCGCAAGGCGCCGCGGAGCGAATGACGAAGACATATGTTGTTGATAAGCAAGGAATGAGCGAGCATGTAACGCAGCAAATCGCCCATAAAATTTGTTTATGAAGGCTATGATATTAGCCGCAGGGCGCGGTGAACGCATGCGTCCGTTGACGGATGTCACGCCAAAACCTTTACTTAAAGTTGGCGGCAAGCCTCTAATTGTCTGGCATTTAGAGCGATTAGGCAAAGCAGGCTTTACAGAAATTGTCATCAATCACGCGCATCTGGGGCAACAAATTGAGGATACGCTTAAAGACGGCGCCAAATGGGGTTTGCATATTCAATACTCGCCCGAAAAAACCGCGCTCGAAACCGCAGGCGGTATCGCTAATGCAATGCATTTGTTGACTGAAAACGGCACCAAAAGTGAACCATTTTTGGTGGTGAATGGCGATACGTTTACAGAGTTTGATTTTGCGAGTCTTTCGCAACATATCAAAAGCACTGCCCTGTGGGCCAATACCAGAGCGGCTTCCATCGACATCAAAAACACTCGGGCGCATTTGGTGCTGGTGAATAACCCGCCACAACACCCGAATGGTGATTTTGCCATCGCGAATGGATTGCTCAAAAACACAGGCGAGCAAATGCTTACTTTTTCTGGCGTGGGTGTGTATCACCCTGATTTGTTTGCAGATGTGGTGATTGGGCAACCTGCAAAACTTGCACCTTTATTGCGAAAAGCAATTGACAGTAACGCTGCCACAGCCGAGTATTATCAAGGTGTTTGGCACGATATTGGTACTCCAGAGCGGTTAAAAAATTTAGATAAACTTTTACTTAACGTCTAGAGCGAAATTGTGACCTGTTTCCTTTCAATCATTTAATAAATTAACTTATGGTTAAGAAAGAACAATTCCTTAGGTTGATTGAAATCACTTTTGAAGAAATGCCGATTTTGGTCGAAAAGATTCGCTATCAAATTAAACCAATTGACCTTAAAGCTTGTTATGTATCTCTTAGCCATAACCATTAATAATTGGAATTAATGATTATTTAATTGGAGGTAAGACTGATAGGTTTAAACAACAATTATATATTGCAAGTAAAATAAAGTTAGGAGCTAGAGCTATTGATTCTTGTTAGCAGTTTATTGCTGGCGCATTACGATGATATTTATAATTTTTTTTACTGCCAGATTGGCAGTCGTCCTAGAGAACTTTATTTGGTAGGTTATTTGGAATGATGTGACTGTCAATAGCCATTGAACCAAAACTGCGCAAGCGATGCCATATAAGTTAAAATAAACAAATTACTAAAGGCATGCAATTGAACATCAATACTCAAGAATTTAGCGCAAGACGTAACCAACTTCTCATTAAAATGGGCGAGGGGATTGCAATTGTACCTACTGCGCCAGAAGTCATTCGCAATCGCGATTCGCATTACCCATACCGTTTTGATAGCCACTTTTATTATCTCACGGGCTTTAAAGAGCCTGAATCGGTGTTGGTGCTCATTGCAGGCGATGAGCCTAGATCTATCTTATTTTGCCGTGATAAAGATATGGAGCGCGAAATTTGGGATGGTTTTCGTTACGGACCAGAAGCGGCAAAAGACGAATTTGGTTTTGATGAGGCATATTCAATCAGCCAGTTGGATGAAATTCTGACCAAATTAATGGGTAACCAAGCAAAATTATTTTATAGCCTAGGCGCGAATAGTGAGTGGGACGCACGCGTCACTGGCTGGCTCAATAAGGTAAAAGAACAAGCGCGCACGGGGGTTAGTGCACCTCAAAGCATCATGGATGTGCGCCAATTGATTGACGTGCAACGCTTAATAAAAACGCCGTATGAAATTGACTTAATGCGCAGAAGTGCCCAAATTGCGGCTGGTGCACATAATCGTGCTATGCGTTTTGTAAAGCCAAACTTAAACGAATACGAAGTTGAGGCCGAATTTCTGCACGAGTTTTACCGCAATGGCGCGCAATCGCCCGCCTACACCAGTATTGTCGCGGGTGGTTCCAATGCTTGCACTTTACATTACAACGCCAATAATTGTGTATTGAACGGTGGCGATTTACTATTAATTGACGCGGGTTGTGAGTTAGATGGTTATGCCAGCGATATAACGCGTACTTTTCCCATCAACGGCAAATTTAACGCGGCACAAAATGATTTGTATGAATTGGTGTTAAGCGCGCAACTCGCAGCGATTGATGCTGCACGGCGTGTTCCACTCGATCGACTACTGGTAGGGCTCTCCATACCGCACGTGGGTGAGGAGACGGCACTCGTACTGGCGCAAGCGTTTGGCACACTCGACCAGCTTCGTGCGGCGCCTATCGAGGCTCTCGCCACGGTCGAGGGCATCGGGCCAATCGTTGCAGAAGCCGTGGTCCGTTGGTTTGCGGAACCCGAAAGTGCAGCGATGCTTGATCGACTGCTTGATCGACTCGATATACTGCCTGTGGAAGCGAAAACAGTAGGCCCGCTTTCGGGTATGACCGGCGTGGTAAC
>JAIYEJ010000017.1 GCA_027487055.1 Methylotenera sp.
GGCGATTTAACGCCAACAGATTTGGTTAAACAACTGGACGCAGAAATAGGGAATGAGAATACCCACCATATTTGGATTCAGCGCCTAAGCTTAGACGAATTGCTGGCATACGCAAAAAAGTTACAAGGCCAATCACCAGAGAGTTTGCCGCTGTATGGCATCCCCTTTGCGATTAAAGACAATATTGATTTAGCGGGTGTTCCCACCACGGCTGCCTGCGCCGAGTTTTCATATACGCCAAGCATTAGCGCGACTGTAGTGCAACAACTCATAGATGCGGGTGCGATTCCCCTCGGCAAAACCAATCTTGACCAGTTTGCCACTGGCTTAGTGGGCACGCGTTCACCGTATGGCGCTTGCCAAAATAGCTTTAACAGAGACTATATTTCGGGTGGCTCTAGCGCGGGCTCTGCGGTGTCAGTCGCTCTGGGCATGGCAAGTTTTAGTTTGGGTACTGACACGGCGGGTTCTGGCCGTGTGCCCGCGGCGTTTAATAACTTAGTTGGGCACAAGCCTACTTGCGGTTTGCTCAGCACCACAGGTGTGGTGCCCGCCTGCCGCACGCTTGATTGTGTTTCTATTTTTGCACTAAGTGCAGAAGACGCGGCCTTGGTATTAAAAAGCGCACAGGGCTTTGATGCGGCAGATGCGTATTCGCGCAAAGCATTGGTTGAGACCAGCCATATTGCGCATCATCAGTTTACATTTGGTGTACCAAAACCCGCGCAATTGGCCTTTTTTGAAAACCCCGAAACGCCAGTACTTTTTCAAAAAGCGTTACAACAGCTTGAAGCAATGGGTGGTAAAGCGGTCGAAATTGATTTTGAACCCTTTTTAGAAACCGCCCGTTTGCTATACGAAGGCCCGTGGGTGGCAGAGCGTTATGCGGCGATTCGTACATTTTTTGACACAAAACCTGAGGCGATTTTTCCTGTCACTAAACAAATTATTGGCGGTGCGGTCAAATTTAGCGCGGCCGATACGTATGAATCGCAATATAAACTAAAAGCCTTGCAACGCAAGGCAGAGGTGGTTTGGGGCGATGTTGATATAATCGTTACGCCAACTGCAGGCACTATTTATACGATTGAACAAGTGAACGCAGACCCAGTACGTTGTAATTCTAATTTGGGCTATTACACCAATTTTATGAACTTGCTAGATTTATCAGCAACCGCTGTGCCCATAGGCTTTCAAAAAAATGGCTTGCCGTTTGGCGTGACCATTTGCGCAACTGCTTTTAAAGATCAATCTTTACTAAATTTAGCGGGCAAATTACAAAAACTAACCAGCAAATCAGCGGGTGCAACGGGTTTGCCGTTTTTTGAAACTGAATAAATTAAAGTGAGAACAAAATGACCACAGAAAAAATGATGCACGTTGCCGTGTGCGGTGCGCATATGACGGGTTTGCCACTGAACTCACAACTGACCAATTTAGGCGCTCACTTTTTAGAGGCCACGACGACGTCATCAGATTACAAACTCTACAAATTAAATGGTTTTTCACCTGCACGTCCAGGTTTAATCCGCGTGGTGACTGGTGGAACGGAAATTGCGCTCGAAATTTGGGCCATACCGATTCAACATTACGGTACATTTGTATCTGGCGTGCCTGCACCGCTTGGTTTTGGTACCCTAACGCTCGCAGATGGTCGCACCGTAAATGGCTTTTTGTGTGAGCACTATGCTACGCTGGATGCAGTTGATATTTCGCATTTAGGTGGTTGGCGAAATTATTTAGCTTCACAATAAATATGTTGTTAATAGCTGATCTGACCAGATAAATACCAAGCTGTTTGGTTATCTTTATTGGCGATATTACCTAAATCGACATAAGCGCCAGTCACTGAAAAATTCTTATGAGGAAACCAAGTAACGAACACATCTTTGGCATCCTCTTCTTCGAATACGCTGAGATTGTCAGGTTTATAGCGGTATTCCATGCCAGCTAATAAACTGTCGGTAATCATCACCGCAGCGCTAAACGCTGGTTCAACGCGATAATCGTCATTTTTATCACCACCAAAGCCCAACAAGCCAAACTGATTGCCTTTAGTAGCTTGCAAGGTAGCATTGAGCAACAAATTGCGCCCACCAATAGCACTCAAGTATAATTTGGTGGCCGATACGTAATAATCTAACCCACTAGCATCTTTTGCGCCCAGCGCTTTGGGGACCAAATCAAAATCTTCATTATGTTTAAACTGAGTACCCACGGCAATTTGTGGCAGCCATAAGTCTTGATCGTACACCGCATCACCAACTAACCTTAATTTGACACCCAAGGTGCTCATACGAATAGACTCATTTGGTACGGTATTGCTTAAACCAAATTTGGTGTGCGCTAAACTTAATTCAATACGATTATGAAATCCAACTGAAATTCCGCCTGAATCAAGCTCAAAACCGCCGCGCGTTTTGGCTTGTGTATAAAAGCCAGAAACCCCCACTTGAGCATCAGTGCCATAGCCAGAAATCAAAGCCCATGGTGTTAGGCCTCCGCCAGCAGAACCTTCTACTTGCATCACACCACCTGTTGCCAATAAACGGTCACCTGCCAAAGCGTTTGAGCAGTAACTGCCTAAGAGCATGCCAGTGAAAGTTAAGGTAAATAAGTTGGTAGATGGTTTGTGAAGCATGGTCATTTTTCCAATAGAGTTTCCATGACACCATTATTCATCAAGCTCATGCCAAGCAAAGGCCGAAAATAAGTAGTTAAATCTATTTATATCCTGACTTTAAATGCCTAATGTTAAGGCTATGATGGAGTTGTTAAAAACCTAGGATTAAGCGATGAAATTGAAGATGTTGTTATTCTTAAGCATCAGTTGTTTAAGTGCTTGCTGGATGCCAACCAAGCCAGAAGCAAGTTTATACATCAGGTTAGGTGGAAAGCCTATATTAGAGGTCATCTCATCAGATCTGCTAGATGCAACATCCTCAGATGAGCGCACTAAGCGTTCATTTAAAGACGTTAAATTGAGCACGGTGAAAGAAAGCCTAACACTCTACCTGTGTGAAAAAACAGGTGGTAATTGTATTTATGAGGGCGAGACCATGAAAAATTCACATGCCGATGCCAAGATTACCACTGCGGAGTTTGAATTAATGGTGCAACAACTGCGTGATGTTTTAGATGCACACAACATTGGTTACCGAGAGAAAAATGAGCTTCTCAAAATCTTAGCACCTACCAAACGCGACATTGTGACCCCACATGCTTTCAATAATTGACGGTTAGAAACGGGCAAAAATGAAAATAAGGAAAATCCTAAATCTCGTTACGTTTGGATGTTTATGCCTAATGTTTGGATTAATGCACGCTAAGGCAAGTGATTTGCAGGTGGAAGTTACCGATACTAACGGGCAAAAATTAGCGGATGCTGTTGTGTACTTAGAGGGGCAAAAGCTTAATCAATCAGCGGGGTCAGGGTTGATTCAAATATCCCAAAAAGGTAAAAAATTTCATCCATTGGTGACGGTTGTTCAAAAGGGCACCAATGTAAATTTTCCAAATAAAGATAGCGTTCGTCATCATGTGTATTCGTTTTCGCCCACCAAAAAATTTGAACTGAAACTATATTCTGGGGTACCAGCAACGCCAGTGTTGTTTGATAAACCGGGTACAGCAGTGTTGGGATGTAATATTCATGACACTATGTTGGCATATGTACATGTGGTGGATAGTAGCTATTTTGAAAAAACTGATACTTTGGGGATAGCGAATTTACAGGCGGTACCAGACGGTGATTATCAGCTAAAAGTATGGCATTACGCACTTAAAAAAGAAAACGAGATATACACTCAAACCATCAGTTTGCCAGAATCTAGAAAACTGATGATTAAACTCGATATCAATCCTAGCTTGCTTGTTGGTCAACCGTAGGGTTAACTAAAATGAATTTTAATAGTTTAAAAACGCAAATAATCGTCGTGTTTTTAACACTGATTTTAGGCATTCAATTAGCAGGTCTAATTCCTATTCAGTACAGTATTAATCAAAACGCACAATCCACGGTAGAAAAAGAATTAATTGTGGGTGAGCGGGTATTTTTGAATATTTTGGAACACAATACTAATAGCTTGAATCAAGGTGCCAAGATATTAGCTGCAGATTATGGTTTTCGTGAGTCTATTGCTACTAATGATCAAGAGACAATAATCTCAGCGTTAA
>JAIYEJ010000059.1 GCA_027487055.1 Methylotenera sp.
GCCATCACCTAGCAATTCTTTAAAACGAGGCGTATCTTGTGGTGTAGAGATTATCAGAACCTCACGAATACCAGCCAACATTAGCGCAGACAGTGGGTAATAAATCATTGGTTTATCATAAACAGGGAGCAATTGTTTGGAAACTACTTGCGTAACAGGATATAACCTCGTGCCTGAACCACCTGCTAATACAATACCTTTCATCCCCATTATGCAAGCTCCTCGCCACGTTCTTGATAGTTTTTATTAACCCATTTTTTGTATTCGCCACTCGTCACATTTTCAACCCAGTCTTGATGTGACAAATACCATGCAACTGTTTTTTGAATACCTGTGTCAAACGTTTCAGCCGGTTTCCAGCCTAGCTCACGTTCAATCTTAGTTGCATCAATTGCATAGCGCTGATCGTGCCCTGGCCTGTCAGTTACAAAAGTAATTTGGTCGCGATAACTACCCGTAGTTTTTGGTTTTTGTTGATCCAAAATATCGCACAAGGTGTGCACAACATCTAAATTGGTTTTTTCATTCCAACCGCCAATATTGTAAGTCTCGCCTACACGCCCTGCTTCTAAAACGCGTCTAATCGCGCTGCAGTGGTCACCTACATAAAGCCAATCACGCACATTGCTGCCATTACCATAAATTGGTAAAGGTTTACCGTTAAGTGCATTATGAATCACTAATGGTATTAGCTTTTCAGGGAAATGATATGGGCCATAGTTATTTGAACAATTCGTGGTCAGCATTGGCATGCCATAAGTATGGTGATACGCACGCACTAGATGATCAGAAGCTGCTTTAGATGCAGAATAAGGACTATTCGGTTCATACGGATTTGTTTCTTTAAATGCAGGATCAGTAGGACTTAGTGAACCATAAACTTCATCTGTCGAAACATGTAAAAACCGAAAACTAGCTTTATCCGCATCAATTAATCCATTCCAATATGCGCGCGCCTCTTCAAGCAAATTAAAAGTGCCAACAACATTTGTATGAATAAACTCAGCTGGCGCGTGAATCGAACGATCCACATGACTTTCTGCGGCAAAATTAACAATTGCACGTGGCCGATACTGCTTTAATAATGAGCCAAGCAATTCATTATCACCGATATCCCCTTGCACAAAAATGTGATCAGGATTTTGTTCAATTTCAGCTAAATTAGCCAAATTTCCTGCATAGGTGAGTTTGTCTAAATTAATGAGTTTGCCTAAACCCAATTTCACCCAAGCATTCGCAAAGTTACTGCCTATAAAACCAGCACCCCCTGTGACAATAATGCAATTATTCATTTTTTACTTTCTTCACTTTAGTATTTTTATTTATAAATATATTAGCTAAATCACCAGTCTTTTGCCCCTGCTTTTGCAAGGCTATGAATATATTCGTTATGCGCAACCAGTTCCAACTCGCTTGCTTTTAAAACTTTTAAATTGCGTTCTGTATTTGATCCCACATGTTGCACTTCTTGCTGCTGCGTATAACTCAAATCCATTAACAAACTATCTTGGCCACGAGTCATCGCCATGTAAACTTCTGCAAGTAGCTCAGCATCGAGCAAAGCGCCATGCAAAGTGCGTTTAGAATTATCTATATCAAAATATTTACAAAGCGCATCTAAATTATTTCGCTGGCCTGGTCTAGCGTCTTTAGCCATTTTTAGAGTATCAGTAATTTTACCGCATATTGAAGCTATTGGCTGTAGCCCAATTCGGCCAAGTTCCGCATTTAAAAAACCCAGATCAAAAGGCGCGTTATGTATAATTAATTCTGCATCTCGAACAAACTCAATAAGTTGCGCTGAAATACTTTCAAATAAGGGCTTGTCTTGTAAAAACTCGTAAGTAATTCCATGCACTTCTTGTGCGGCTGGATCTATTTCACGCTCTGGGTTCAAATAAACATGAAAGTGATTTCTGGTTGGACGGCGATTTATCATTTCTATCGCTGCGATTTCAATGATTCGATGACCCTGCGCAGGGTAAAGTCCAGTTGTTTCTGTATCTAAAAAGATTTGACGCATTTATTTACTGATACTCACTGTTAATGATTGGCTTTAATGACTAGTTTAGAAAAAATGCTTTATAAAAATGCTGCAACGCCCAAGTTAGCAAGTTCATCGGCACGCTCGTTACCATCATTTCCATTATGTCCTCTAACCCATATCCATTCTATCGTATGTTGGTTTGCAAGCACATCCAAAGTTTTCCATAAATCATCATTTTTGACTGGCTTTTTATCAGAGGTACGCCAATTTCTAGCTTTCCAAGCTGTAATCCACTCACTGATGCCTTTTTGCACATAGGATGAATCTGTGTAAATTTTAATATTACATGGTCTTTTAAGCGCCTCTAGAGCGCGTATCACCGCAGTGAGCTCCATACGATTATTCGTAGTTAGCGCTTCTCCACCATGTAAGGTTCTTTCTTTATCTTGATAAATCATCCACACACCCCAACCACCAGGTCCAGGGTTACCTTTACATGCACCATCAGTATATATTTCTACAAAGTTTGTCATTGCCTATCTTTTTGTTGTGTGGGTTTAGATTTTGGATTGCTAGAGACTGCAAGCCTTGATTTTAATGAACTTTTCTTCCAGTTTGGTTTTAGCAAGGTCATATTAACAACACGTTTTTTTGCCACAATAAAATATACGCCTCCCATCATTGGCCACCATCTAGCCCCCATTTTATCTAATACTGAAAGCCGGTTAAGCCAATTTTCGTCATTAATTGGGGGCTCATAGTTA
>JAIYEJ010000091.1 GCA_027487055.1 Methylotenera sp.
AATAGAGTCCGCATGCGCATTATTAAAATTTGCAAGCCCCAAAATAACTGCTAACACTAATATAAAATTATCGAAATACTTTTCAAAAAACTTCATCAAACACTCCCATTTATGCCACCGCAATCTGAAACGCCACTTAATAAAGTTAGCTCTATAGAACGATTGATATAATAGACATTAAATAAAACAACAAATGAATTTAGTCGTTACAATTTAATAGTCCACACGGACTAGTATTTACTCAAGTTTATTAAAGTTAAGTGATTAGTCTAGTAGGCCTTAGCATCTTTAAAAATCAATACCACTGTTTTTAAAATAATCTTGATGTCAAGGCTCAATGACCATTTTTTTAAGTAAGCAATATCATAATCAATGCGCGCCTTCATACTTGCCACAGTTTCAGTCTCGCCTCTATAACCATTTACCTGTGCCCAGCCCGTAATACCAGGCTTCACTTTATGCCTAACCATATAGCCTTTAATCACTTTACGATACATCTCATTATGACTTATCGCATGCGGCCTAGGCCCGACGATACTCATCCTGCCTTGTAATACATTAAAAAATTGTGGCAATTCGTCTAATGAGGTTTTACGAATAAACTTGCCAAAAGGTGTGACTCTTTTATCATTCAATTTAGCTTGTATTACAACATCACCCTCTTCAGCTACTTTCATCGATCTAAACTTATAAACAGTAATTTCTGTGCCGTCTAAGCCACAACGGCGCTGTTTAAATATTATCGGCCCTGGGGAGCTTAATTTAACGCCTATAGCCAATAAAACAAATAGAGGTGCGGAAACAAACAAAATTAGGCTCGCTAAAATCAAATCACTTAAACCCTTTATAAAACCGTTAAATCCAGAAAATGGTGTTTCACACATAGCAACTATTGGCATTCCATCAATTTCATCTATCCTTGCTTGGATTAAATCGGATAAGAAAAAGTTAGGCACAAAATAAATAGACGCAGTCGTATCCTTTAAATCATCTAATAGCTTCATGATTTGGGTGTGCAAAGATGGTGGCAAAGCGATGTAAATGATATCGATATTGTTTTTCTTCACATATTCTGACAACTCTTCAATTTTTCCGACCAGTTGATTTTTCATTCCAGAAAAATTTTTAGGTTTTCTGTCTGAGTCCACATCAAAAAAACCTTTAAGTTCAATACCAGCTTCTATATTGTTTATAATTCTTAGTTGAAGCTGATTACTTAAATCGTTAACACCCACAATCACAGCAGTTTTTTTAACACTTGCTATGTAGTATTTGCTTGATAAGTATTGATTCGCTAGTAAATGAGAAAAAAGTAAAGTCATGGGTGTAATCCAACCCCATTGCAATATCACTTCATTTGAAAAACTATTTAAAAAACGTGTTAAATAACCAAAGATAAGTAAAACACCATACACTAAAAACCATTGCCCAAACGTACCAAAGACTTCTGATTTTAAACTTTTTGAGTTGCTCCATGTACCAGGAAAGCTAATTGCAAACATTAAAATTGATAACACTACATACTTTGATGTCAATTCACCTTCATGATAAATCGCCAAACAAAACAAAGTCATTACCATCAATACTGGATCTATCAGCATTTTGATGATGAGATGTGAACTTAGTGATTTATTAAAACTGAGTTGCTGCTGAAAATTCATGATACCGACATAGTGCATACCCTTTATACAAGAATACAATCTATATGAGAAATATGACAAAAATGTGTAACAAACTAGTTATAGTTAAAATAATCCTTGGCGTTACAATTTGATATAAACAATGTGGGTAACTTTTTATTTTAAAAAGTTAGTCTTTTTTCCATCATATTGAAACAATTGATACCTAAACTTTCATTTTCTAATCCTGAGAAATAAAAAAATGAAACTTTTGACAAGATTGCGTGAGCTTAGAATTGAAGACCCTGTCGAACAACTATTTGATAACTTTCACTACTCTATTGAAAGTTTTAATACTGAAGCGCTGGGCTTAGGCACGACTATGCATGAAGACATCATTAGAATTAATGACGATAGTTTTAATATCGAAAAAAACAATCTAAAGAACTGCTAAACGTTTTAAGATTGGTGATAACCAATCTAACCATTTTATCGAAAATCTAGTTTAGGGAATTTTTTTATAAATTATCCTAATAGAATTCTTGTCTACTAATTAAGGGGGCAGGAGTTCGAATTTATTCGGGCGCACCACATCAAACAAAGGCTTATAACTAATTAGTTATAAGCCTTTGTTATTTATTATTCCCAATCGGGATTCGAATGGATAAACCATTAATCAGAAGCAAGTTTTGACAATGCAATAATTAAAAATTACAAATATTTAGAAATGAATATCTCTATTTCTTCGTTCAATTCATTATGCGCTTTTAAGCCATTAATCCAACGCGTTGGGATGGCGTGTACTCCCAAAGAAGCCCCCAGTATTGCACCTAGCACTGCGCCACGGTGGCAATTGTCACCGCCAACATTAGTGTTTGCAATAAGAGCACTTTCAAAATCATCATGGTATCGCGCGGCCAAATACAGCACAGATGGAAAAGATTGGTCGATATAGCAAGCTGGACTGAGTATGCCGCCAATCACATCTAAATCTGTGCCTTGGTTACGTCGAATACGCTCTAAAACTTGAGCAGCTGGAAAGCCTAGTTTGCTGGCAGCTACGCAAGCGAGTTGTTCTATACTTGGATTGTCATCATGAAAAATATGAAAGAGCAATGTACTTAGTTCTAGCGTATGGCGCTCAAGCAAAGATGAACGATGCGTAAGCCGCTGTTGAGTTAAGGCAGCCTCAGTCGTTAAAGCTAAATCACCATAACGCAAACTAGCCATGATTACCAAAGGCAAACTTACCAAGCCACCCATAGAGGCCGTATCATGCCCATCTGCACCTGCACACTTTTCAGGTGCAACGCCGAGAGCGTAGTTGGCAAAAAAATCGCGATGGTAAGATTCAGCGTAAGTGTCATTATGTTGATCTGGCTCTGTCATAAAGCGGATATATTCCTGCAAGAAATGGCTTGAATCATAATGGCCGTTGGTATTAAGCGAGCGCAATAACACGCGCGCGCACAATAAATTCAGTGTGTTCTCGCCTGGCTGCATGCCTTGATGATAATGGCGATTGGCTTGCCCCCAGTGATGCTTTTTTCCTTTTAAAATTACTTCACCAACTATGTCACCATCTTGCGAGCCACGTCCTGCTTTACCCGTATTAGCAAGCGCCATAATGGAGTTTGGATGATGTGTTTTGGGCGCTTGATAATCGCATATTTGACCGAAATCTTGCCATAGTGCGGCAATGTTGTAATACCAATGCACTGGCATAGCCAATGCATCTCCCACAAACATGCCCCAGAGTGCGCCTCGCAGTCGGTCTGCTTTATTGGGTAAATTGGTATTCATAACATGATCCTTAGCGGTGATTTTGTGTGTGTTTAAAATACATGATGATAGGCTCTTGTATTAATATGAAGTTCAATTTGCACAATGCAGAAAAAGTTCTTTACACCTTAATTCTAGCTTTATCGATTCGGTGGCAATCATAAATATATAAAAAAACATTTTTACTTAACACTATTTGAAGTTTAAATTGCAACTGAACAGAACTAGTTTTAAAAAACTCAATCACAATTAATGCGAATAATCTTTAACCAGTAGGAAACTAAAAATGCTGACTTGGCAAGACATTGAAAAATTTGTAACTCACGGCAATCCACCTGCGCATCAACGAGTGGTTAAAACTGGCCTACAATGGCGTAGTATCTTGCCTAATGATGTCTATGAAGTGACGCGTAATGCGGGCACAGAGCGCCCTTTTAGTTCACCCATGTGCACTCACTTTGAGCCAGGCGTCTATGCCTGCATCTGCTGTGATACGCCACTATTTGATTCAACAGAAAAGTTTGACTCAGGGACTGGTTGGCCATCGTTTACGCAGCCAATTGAAGCAAACACAGTTGCTTATTTTAATGATGGCAGTATGGGTCGGATGCGCGTAGAAATCACTTGTAATGTTTGCGATGCTCATTTAGGTCATGTGTTTCCAGATGGCCCGGCACCCAGCAGGCTTCGCTATTGCGTGAATGCGTTATCGCTTAAGCGTAAGTCATAATTTAAAACTCTATAGCTTCGTTAAACTAGTTTAAGACAAACTTTGCGCTTGTTGAACACGCCACATTTCAGCATATCGCTGTCCGTGAGCAAGTAATGATTCGTGTGTGCCACGCTCCACAATTTCGCCAGCAGACATCACCAAGATTTGATGGGCATGCGTAATAGTGGAAAGACGGTGCGCAATAATTAAAGTGGTGTGATTTTTGGCCAGCTCATTCAATTCTTTTTGAATCGACCTTTCAGTCTCAGAATCCAATGCAGAGGTGGCTTCATCGAAGACTAGCAGAGCCGGGTTCTTAAGTAAGGTTCGTGCAATTGCCACTCGCTGCTTTTCACCACCAGAGAGTTTTAATCCACGCTCTCCCACATCGGTGTTGTAGCCATTAGGTAAGCGCATGATAAAGTCATGTATTTGCGCGGACTGTGCAGCTGTTTCAATTTCCGCCTGAGAAGCCCCAGGCTTGCCGTAGCCGATATTGAAACCTATCGTATCGTTAAATAGCACCGTGTCTTGCGGGACAATACCTACAACTTGCCTCAGGCTTGCTTGTTTGACTGTTTTAATATCTTGGTTATCTAAATAAATAGCCCCTGATTGCACATCATAAAAGCGAAATAACAATCGTGATAAGGTACTTTTACCTGCACCGCTATGACCAACTACTGCGGTCGTTTGCCCAGGTAATATTTCAAAAGACACTTGGTTTAATATGCCGCGATTTTGTTCATAGTAAAAGCAAACATCTTTAAAACGCACATGAGGCCCGAGCGCTGGCGAGAGAATTTGTAAGTCTCGCGCATTGGGCGCATCGGCAATTTCTTGATCGGTTTCAAGCAAATTGAACATCTTGTCGATGTCTGTTAATGATTGTTTCATCTCTCGATACAGCACGCCCAGAAAATTAAGCGGGATATAAAGCTGTATCATCAATACATTCACTAACACCAAATCACCTATCGTCATTTTGCCATTGGCAACACCTTGACTGGCCAAGCCTAAAATAAATACCAAGCCAACAACAATAATACTTTGTTGTCCAAAATTTAAAAATGCGAGTGACTTTTGAGACTTAACCGCAGCTTGCGCATATTTTTTTAGGTTCACATCGTAACGGGCAGACTCATATTGCTCATTACCAAAATACTTCACAGTTTCAAAATTAATCAAGGAATCAACGGCGTTTTGGTTTGCTTTAGAATCCAAATTATTCATTTCACGTCTAAAATGCGTGCGCCACTCAGTCACCAAGACAGTAAACACCACATAACAAACGAGTGCAATAAACGTTACCATCACAAACCAAATATCGTAAGCATAAAAAAAGTAACCAAGCACCATCGCCAGCTCGATGAACGTGGGAATAATACTGTAAAGCGAGAATGAAATTAACGATTGAATACCACGTGTACCGCGCTCGATGTCGCGTGTCAAACCACCAGTTTGGCGTGATAAATGAAAGCGTAAGGATAGTGCATGCAGGTGGTTAAACACTTGTAAACCCACCTGCCTCACCGCATTCTCAGTCACTTTAGAAAAAATTAACTCACGTAATTCTGCAAAAAGTGAGGCTGAAAGCCTTAACAAACCATAGGCAACAATTAAGCTCACAGGCACCGCTAGCAAGGCTTGTGGGACTGTGTTGATGCTCATCGCATCAATAATTTTCTTGAGCATGATTGGCACGCCCAAGTTGGCTGCTTTGGCGATGACTAGGCACAGCAAAGTAAATACAATGCGAGCCTTGTAGGCAGTTAAATAGGGCAATAAATTTTGGATGACTTTCCAATCTTGCGATTTGCGCTGCTTAGCCAGTGGGCTGGAATCTGTTTTGAAATGCTGCATAGGGGTAACTTA
>JAIYEJ010000122.1 GCA_027487055.1 Methylotenera sp.
AGTTGGTCAATATTTTTGACCGAGATAAGTTTCAAGAAGAATTAGAACATACAACAGGAAAAGCCGCAAAAGCTGATAAAATCGCCAGCAGAACATCTAAACACATTACAGAGAAAATGGATGAAGATCCTGCCTTCTACAAGAAGTTTTCTCAATTACTTAAGGAGACCATTGCAGATTACGAAGCAAAAAGAATTTCAGAGGCTCAGTATTTAACAAAAGTCCAAGATATTATGGACAATGTCTTAACAAGAACCGACAATGAAGTTCCAGATTCGTTGGTAGGTAAAGAAGAGGCGAAAGCATTTTATGGAATTTCTAAAGAATTGCTTTCCGACAAAATACAAGATGAAATTATACTCAAAGAAGTTTCTGTTGAGACAGCATTAAACATTGATGAGCTTATTCGAAAATCTGCCCTCGATAATGGAAAACCTGTGATAGATTGGCAAAACAAATCTAATATAACTGGGAAACTCTTAATTGAAATAGGTGACTATTTAATCGATGAAGTTCGTGACAAATACAATGTTGCTTTAAGTTTTGGCGAGATGGACAAACTTGCAGGCGATTGTATTGATGTCGCTAAAATTAGATACAAATGAGTAAACGAAAACTTCTATTTGGATCGGCAACCATCGATTACACTCTACAGCACTCAGAACGGAGAACACTAGGTATAACAGTCACACCTGAAATGGAGGTAATTGTAAATGCTCCTGTTGATGCTGAAATTCACAAAATTGAATTGAAGTTAGTCAAACGTGCTCCATGGATCCTTCGAAATTTGAGTTACTTTTTATCATTTCATCCTAAAACACCTAAAAGGAAATTTATAAGTGGAGAAACTCACTTGTACCTGGGCCGACAATATTTATTAAATGTAATCATTGGGCAAGACGAATCCGTAAAACTTAAAGGGAAGCACCTGCTTGTAATTGCCAAGAATTCTAGTAATGTAAAGAATTTACTAGAAGGCTGGTATTTGTCTCAGGCAAAGAGCAAAATACCATCAATAGCATTACCCTTAATTGAGAACTTTAAAAAGTATAAAGTTGAGCCAAAATCCATTGAATTTCGTTCAATGCCAAAACGATGGGGAAGCTGCACAGCAAAAGGGAAAATTATTTTAAACCCAGAATTGATAAAAGCACCTAAAGGCTCAATCGAATATGTAGTCACCCATGAGCTTTGCCATTTAATTCATCATGACCATACACAGAAGTTCTTTGACCTTCAAGCTAAGGAAATGAAAGACTGGGAAAGATGGAAATTGAAATTGGAATCCCTCTTGGCGTAAAAAATTAGTGAAACAATAGATTCTTGCTTGCTGAGAGAATGATTACTTTGGTGGATTGTTGGTGCAAACATCGCAAAAGTTCTAATATTGTGAAATATTAAAAGAAATGAAAAGATTGCCAGTTGTAATTGATGAAAGAGTTATGAATTCTAAGGGGAGTGTCAACATTGTTGAAGTGTTGAAAGGGGCCAATAGAAACAAGGCTTGCAGTGTTTCTGAAATTCTTGAAAGTGTCAACTATCGTAAAAGAAATAGATTAAATAGAAGTAATGTTCTTCGTGTAATTTCTAATATTGAAAAGTATAATTCACAGATATTGTGTTGTAAAATTATTTCGGGAATTAAATATTATTGGTTAGAAAATAATTCAACTCTAAAAGAGAAGAATACTCCAGCTACGGTTAATACAATTACTCGGACTCGAATTTTGAATAAAAGTGAAAGGGATAATAAAAATGATGAAAAACGCCATTATGAGCCAACGAGGAAATTCTTATCGTCCTTCCCATTGAATAATTTTAAATATGAGTATCAAATAATGGGGGACACACCACTTGATAAAAATATTAAATTTTCCAACCCGGATTTGATAGGGGTCTGTAAAGACAAATCGCTTGATTCTTATCATACAGTTTCGGTAGAGGTGAAAGATGTAATTGATAAAACAAATGCACTTGTTGGATTTGCACAATGTTGTATATATCGGACATTTTCAAATTACGTCATCTTTGCTTGTACAAAACCAAAAACGGACGAACAAGTGAGTTTGGTTAATCGTCTTTGTAATTTATGTAGTGTTTACGGTATAGGTTTTTGGATTGTCAATGACGCTAATCTGCTTGTTGCTCCTAAAAAAAATGAAATTTCTGGCAACTCTGAATTGAACAATAAAATCATTTCACACTTTTTAAAATGATTTTTAATTGCAGGAGTTAATAGGGCTAATTCCAACCATTTTGTTGACGTCAACGAAATGGTGCTTGTCAAACTAATGGTATTTCATGTTGCCCTGGTCGGTTTTTTATATATTTGAAAACATGCGAATGAACCGCCGAAAATTGTTTCTGGTTAATCTGTTGGCGATAACCTTTTTGGTCATCTTTTTTATCGTATACAAGACAGAAGCGGTTCATTAATATCACACAATTTTATTGCATTTTCAAAATTCTATGCTCGCATCGCCATTCATCCCAGGTCACAAATACAACAGACGGAGGGATATCCATGCGCAGTATGGCGGCAACTGGCAGAGTGGCATCTGTCCTAGTAGCAATTTTCCCTACATCTTCATTTTTACGGGTTCTACCGGACATCAGCATGGTTACGAGGATGGTTGGGACAACCCAAATGTATTTACCTACACGGGGGAGGGGCAGCAAGGCGATATGGAATTTACCCGCGGTAATCTGGCCTTACGTGAACACTTGAGTCAAGGCAAACGGGTATTTTTATTTGCAGCTTTGGG
Organism: Methylotenera sp.; assembly: GCA_027487055.1. GTDB lineage: Bacteria > Pseudomonadota > Gammaproteobacteria > Burkholderiales > Methylophilaceae > Methylotenera_A. Next base: position 2,766 of record JAIYEJ010000122.1, read on the forward strand.
CGGTGGGATGGTTGAGTATATTTCAGAGCTGGAATTTTTTGATGTTGGATATTTTGAAACCCCAGATCGTCTAGGGAATCGACGCCAAGGGATTAAGTTTTTCTTCAAACGGGCAGGGGTGTATTTGCCTGTTGAAGCCGATAAACTTCGATTGGCTTCTGATATTCCACAAGAATTTAATTATGCCATCAAACTGCCGAATGTTACAGAGCGATCGGGCTTGGTGACATCACGCGTGGGACAGGGAGCATATCGAAAACGAATTATTCACCGTTGGGAATATCAATGCGCAGTTACTGGGTTTGATAAATTGGAAGTGTTAATTGCCTCGCATATCGTGCCTTGGAAAGACGCCTCCGATGATGAGCGTTTAGACGTTGATAATGGACTGTTGCTGTCGCCCAATTACGATGCACTGTTCGATCGACATTTGATTTCATTTGAGGGCAACGGATCAATCATTCTATCTGATAAAATTGAAACTGCCGCGTATCAGAAAATTGGGATCACCGGAAAAGAGCGCCTCCGTCGAGACTTGAATGATGGGGTGGTGAATTACCTGCAACGCCACACAAGTCAAATGTTTGGCGAAGTTTGATTAATCTGATCCTTTTGGTTGTGTTTTCGTGTTTGATTTAAAGTGGTCGAATTTCACCACTTTGAAATTGGGGTTATTAATTTGCTCCAATGTTCCTATAAATTCAAGGTAATAGGGGGTTTGTATCCAATTTAGGGTAAATTCCGATGAAGTAGTATTGCCCTATGCGTCATATCCTCCTCTAATTTCTTTTAACCAATCATCTGGATTAATACTTCCAAGCCAAGATTGTTTGGCTTTGTCTCTGAGCCCTTTTAAATAGTTTTCATCATAC
>JAIYEJ010000136.1 GCA_027487055.1 Methylotenera sp.
CTTTTGTAGCAGCATTGATAAGTGCATGAACAAGCACTTCGTCAGTAAGTGAGTTCATTTTTGCCACAATACTTGCAACTTGGCCTTTTGCCGCGGCATTTTGCGCTTTTTTAATTTGCGTGAGCATCGCTGTTTGCAAGGTAAACGGCGCAACCAATAACTGCTGCATGCGTGGTAAAGGTAACTCGCTGGTTAAGTATCTAAATACATATTCCATCTCACGCGTAATCGTTGCATCAGAGGTCAACATGCAAATGTCGGTATACATTTTGGCAGTTTTTGGGTTGTAATTGCCAGTGGATAAATGCGCATAACGCTTAATTATTTTACCTTCTCGGCGCATGATTAACAGCATTTTGGCATGTGTTTTTAAGCCAACCACGCCATACACCACTTGCGCACCTATCGATTCAAGTGATTCTGCCCAGTTGATATTGGCTTCTTCATCAAAGCGTGCTTTAAGCTCAACAACCACCAGCACTTCTTTGCCACGACGCACCGCTTCTTGTAACGCACGTAAAATGCGTGGGTCTGACCCAGTGCGGTAAATGGTTTGGCGAATAGCCAACACATCATCATCTTTTACCGCCTCTTCCAGCATTTGAATCACGGCTTCAAAGCTTTCAAACGGTTGATGTATTAAAACGTCTTTATCTTTAATTTGGCCTAAGATAGATTTGTTTTTCATTAAGCTTTTCGGCCACTGTGGCGTATAGCTTGCAAATTTTAAATCTGCGCCTTCGGCCAAATCTGGCAATTGAATTAAACGGCCTAAATTAACTGGTCCATTCACGCGATATAAAGCAAGGGGTGGCAAATCAAACTGTTCAAGTAAGAAATTCGCCAATTCATCTTCACACTCATGCGAGACCTCTAAACGCACTGCCTCGCCATATTGTCTGTGCGCGAGTTCTTCTCGAAGCGCTAGGCGCAAATTACTCACATCGTCTTCATCAAGCGCTAAGTCAGAGTTACGTGTAACGCGAAATTGCGAAAAATGTAAGATGCGCGCACCGACAAATAAATCAGGTAAATTTGCGCGAATAATGCTGGTGAGCGACACAAAACATTGCTTTTGATAGCTTATATTAGTTGGCAATTTAACCAAACGCGGGACTACGCGTGGCACCCTCACAATCGCAATATTGCGCTCTTGATTATGCGCATACTCTAATTGCACCACAAAATTAAGTGATTTATTGGCCACTTGTGGAAACGGGTGCGATGGATCGAGAGCCACTGGCATCAAAAGAGGTTTTACTTCACGCTTAAAATACTGGGCAACCCACTCCGTCTGTGCTGCTGTACGCACGCTCCCAGATACTAATTGCACGCCTACTTTTTCTAAATCTGGCATCAGCACTTCGTTAAACAATTTGTACTGTTTTTCCACAAGTTCGTGCGCTTTGTTCGATATTTGCGTAAAACTATTAATGCTCACAAGTCCTTGGGCGATATTATCTTGAACAGCCTGCAATTGTTGCGGCATGCGCACTTCAAAAAACTCATCCAAATTAGAGGCCACAATGCACAAAAATCTTAAACGCTCTAATAAAGGAAAGTCTGCGCGCTCTGCTAATGAGAGTACACGCTCGTTAAAGCTTAAAATACTTAAATCACGGTCTAGTAACCTTGGTGCTTTAGAAGCCATTTTATAGAATTCTATTTTTATAAATTACTATCTATTTTATGCTCAATTGGATTTTTAATTGTTACTATTTTGTTAAATAATTCAAAATTAGGGCAGATTTCGTACTTTAAAATTTTGCCAGAACAAAATTAACATTAGAAAAATTGTAGCCCATTCAGGTAAAGTTGGTACATCGCCATCCTGAGACTCTCCTGGATTAGAGCCCCCGCCAGAGTTTGTGTTTAAGTTCACTTGCAAACTAGTAGTGTTGTTAGCACTTATTGTATCCATAACTTCAGAGCTCACGCTACCATTCAAAGTCACGGGGGTTGTTAAACTATTCCAAATCAATTGTATATTAAATGCCTGTGTATCACCATTTAGGATGGCTGGCGCGAGGCAGGTTAGAACATTGGCACTAAGACTACATCCAGCCGGCGCAGTAACAAAAGTAGCTTGTGATGGAATATTGAAGATAAGCCTGGCGTTTGTGGCTGCTTGTGGGCCAGCATTATTGATTGTAAATGTATAATTTGTAGCTTGACCTAATTGCACTGAATTTGGCCCATTTAAGTTAAGAGACAAATTTGCTACAGCACTTGTATTGAGTGCCCATGTTAAATTAATTGCACCCTTTTCTCCATTTTTTCCATCTACCGCAATTTGATATTCCTGTCCCGCCACCGCTTGTAAAAATAGCAAGCTTGTACCATTCGCAATATCGTTATCACTTGAAGCAACTGGTGACAAAGCATCTACACTGGTACCAGTATAGACAGCCAATAAGGTATCAAAGAAGCTACCACTGGTTGCTAGGCTGAGTTGGCCATTTGCAGGCGCAACCCATTTCCACCAAACAGATGCTCCACCATTATTACCAGCGTGACTTGGCTCATTTAACTCTTTACTTGCTAATGTAGATAAACCAGAAGAATTACCTGAAGCACCAGTTAAAACATTTCTGCTAGCAAAAGCATCATTACTTGGCCTGCCCGCTAGTAATAAGTTAAGGCGAGGCTTTGTGATGTTATTTCTAGCATCTAGCACTGGTATGCCTGAGCTAGTAAGACGGGCTTGAGTTTGAGTTAAAGTCTCATTAGGATACAAAGCGCGTAATACCGCCACAGCACCCGCTACATGTGGTGACGCTTGAGATGTCCCGTAACTGGTAAAACCAGCGGCGTTAATAGGTGCGCCAGGGGCTAACATAGTCAAAATATTAGCACTATTAGAAAAACAGGTCACTTTGTCAGGATTGGTAGTAGCATCTGCACAAGTGCCAAAATCTAAACTACCTACATTTGCATCATAAACAGCACCTACCGAAATAGCATCGGGAGAGCAAGCCGGACTTGAAACTCCATTTGTATAAGCGTTATTTCCAGAAGCAACTACAACTGTAATCCCAGAATTTCGAGCATTGCGAATGGGGATTCTTGACCAATCAAAATTACAATAGTTAGTATTGCGTACTGTGTCACCCAAACTTAAATTCATAGCCTGTATGTTGTAAGTTGCTTTATTTGCAATGCTCCAATTTATAGCATCTATAATATCTGATGTAAGAGCACCACTATTTGAAAATACGTTTAACATAGCAATTTTAGTTGCTGGAGCGACTCCCAATACAATCCCCGCAACATTAGTGCCATGTAGGTTGGATGAGCTTGGAACATCTGCAAAATCTTGAGATACAACTACTTTGCAAGTGCTTGCAGGAACGTTTGGTGCAACACATGACCCGAAGGCGGGATGGGTAAAATTTATTCCATCATCGAGTATTGCAACGGTAGTTCCTGCACCATTGGCATTTGCTAAACCAGCTACGGGCTGATTAATCAGCGGCAAACTCTCATTAAGTACCCGTTGTAAGTATTTGTTTTCGTAAATAGCCTTAACATCAGCATTCTCAGAATATTGTCTGAGGGCTTTTTCGGTTTTAAAGCGCTTATATACTAAAGGCAAATAACTATAGGTTTTTAGGTCTGTTACATCATTGCCAACATTCAGCTTATCTACTTTTTCTTTAAGCGCCTTATACTCTTTAAGTTTAAAACTTCTAATTTCATGATCATCGATTTCACTCAAAAAATTTTTGCGCATTTTTTTTGCAGACTGCTCTATTACTGCATCATCATATTCAATAATGACATCCACCGCTTGCGCTGTCTTAAGTCGACTCAAGATACGTTCAGGTATCTGCGCACCTAATATAGGTTGAGGTAAAATTAAAATAATAAAAATGACTAATATGCGCAAGCCTATTAGTTTTGTTGCAGGATATTTTTGACTATAGCTTTGAAAAAACATGACTGAATTGTAATCATCAGTCATGACAAAATAATTATTAGTGGACTAGTGAAAACTTAAGAACTCTAACTCTTGGTCAGCATATTACTAATTGCCATCACTTTTGGAGTGAACAAGTTAATTAGGCCTATTGTGCACTTAACAGTAAGAACTTCTATTAAGAAGATGGGGGAAGCACTATCACGTTGCCAACTCAAAAGCCATTGCAAGCCAAAAAAATAACAACAGAAAAATGCCCGCTTGAGTAGCCAAAGACATAGAATGATTCTTATGCATTTTGCAAATAAATTAATAAAATATAAATAATATCTTATTATTGGCGCATTACATTAACATGAAAAATTACTTAGTTTGCACGACCTGAAGAATAGCCAATTGCGCAATCGTAAAACCAAACGATGCGGTCACGCAAACACTTGAACCATAACCTGCACAGTTTAAGCCCGTAATTGCGCGAGTGTTTTTTACATCTTCAGAAAACTTATGGATATTGGCTTCTAGAGTATCGTCAATTATTTCGTGTGTACTTTCATAATAATTTTCAACTTCACACAAGGAATTTGGCGATATCACTTGCTCATCAGAATACACGCAAGTGACACCAAGTTTAGCTGACTTTTTACTACTGCTGGCTTTAGGAAAACCATGATCACGACGCAACTGATTGCGCACTTTTGCCAATAATTTATCGCCCGTCACAAGACTTAAGTCTGCCGTTTTAATGCGCGTCGCATCTAAGCGCCCGCCCGCACTGCCACTCATGATAAGGGATATTTGCTTTGCTTTACAAAACGCTGCCAAGGCAATTTTGGCTTTGGCGTCATCCACACAATCTATGATGCAATCACAGTTAAAATCGAGTAGCTTGGTAATATTGTCTGGAGTAATAAAATCTTCAATCTCATGCACCTCACACAATGGATTAATAGCAAGTATGCGCTCACGCATGGCGCTCACTTTGGCTTTGCCAAACGCGCCTTCTAATGCATGAATTTGGCGATTCACATTGCTTTCTGCAATATTATCTAAATCAATCAACGTGATACTACCGACGGCATTGCGCGCAAGGGCTTCTGCCGCCCAACTACCGACCCCTCCAATACCGACCACCACTACGTGCGCGGCTTGTAATTTTTTTAGGCCATTTGCGCCATATAATCTTGCGACACCGCCAAAGCGTCGCTCAATATCAACATCGGCAGTCATGCAAGTTTCTCATGTTTCAAGCACCACTGTTTCAAGCACTACAAATGCAGCCGCTAAATTCTTTTCGTCACTGATGCTGATGTGGGTATGCTGAATGTTTTTTTGCTGCATCCAGGCCGTTAAGTCTGGTGCGAGCACTAGGATTGGTTTGCCCAAATCATCATGCGACACCGCAATATTTTGAAAGGTACAGGGCGAACGCAAACCTGTACCGAGTGCTTTGCTAAAGGCCTCTTTTGCTGCAAAACGTTTAGCTAAAAAGCGTGCTTTGATTTGCGATTCTTGGTAATGTACCATTTCGCTATCGGCTAATACGCGCTGCGCAAACGCCTCACCAAATTGTGCAATCGAGGCTTCAATACGGCTAACCTCGACAATGTCTGTGCCAATGCCAAAAATCATATTACTGTGATGCAGCTTCTTTCATCAGCATTTTCATTTCGCGAACGGCGTTGTCCCAACCCACAAAGAGCGCATGCGCAACAATCGCGTGGCCGATATTGAGCTCTTCAAAGCCTTTCAGTGCGGCGATTTTATGCACATTATGATTATTTAAACCGTGGCCAGCATTGACCACTAAGCCTAAGTTCAAGGCATGCGTTAAAGCATGTTGAATACGTTTTAACTCAGCTACTTGTGCAATTTCAGTTTCGGCATCGGCAAAGGTGCCTGTGTGTAGTTCGATGACGGGTGCACCCGCCTTTTTCGATGCATCAATTTGCGCAATATCAGGCGCAATAAAGAGCGATACGCGAATTCCCGCAGCGCTTAATTTTTTAACCGCTGCTTGTACTTTATCAAAATGCGCAATCACATCCAAGCCACCTTCGGTGGTGCGCTCCTCGCGACGTTCTGGCACTAAACATACGTCTTGTGGCGCCACTTGTATGGCTATGTCTAACATTTCATCCGTTACTGCGCACTCC
>JAIYEJ010000166.1 GCA_027487055.1 Methylotenera sp.
GATAATGTATCAAAAGTCGTTGCCCAATTAAAAGCAGGTGAAACACTCATCAACCAACAAGGCGATGTGTTTAGTCGCCACAGTGTTGCTTATCATGGCGAGAATTCAAGCTTGCATGGCGTATTAGAGCGGCAGCAACAGTTAGACCAATTACAAAAAAAATTACCCAAACTGCAAGAAGATTTACTTAAGTTAAGTGACACTCTCAAAAACACAGAGCTCAATTTAAATGCGGTTCGCAACCAACAGCAAAAAGAAAACGCGCAGTTAAAAACCGCATCGAGTCTGCAATATCAACAACAATTAGAGCTGTCCCGCTTGCAACAAGCGCAACTCGTTGCCACTGAACGTCAAACCAGCATTAAAACGGATATCGCCAGCGCAAAAGCACGTATAGAAGAACAAAATATAATTAGAACCAATAAAGAACAAGCCTTGCAAGCTTTACTTAACAATATACCGGCGCTTGAAACAAGTAAAGATAACGACTTGTTAAGTCAACAACTCGCTGAAAAATCTTTTTCAGAACTACGTGAAGCCATACAACAAGCACAAGTAAAACACCAAGAAAGCCAATTTAATTTAAAATTATTAGTTAATTATATCAATGATTTAAATAATAAAATTAAAGTTAATAGTGAAGAAAAATCTACATTTTTATTACGTCAAAAAGAAATTGAATCAACTTTAACCTTAACACCAATGGAAACGCTCAAAGCAAACTTAGGTGAAGCGATTAATGTAAAGCAAGCTCGAGAAGCAGGGTTGGTTGAAGCACGTAATCATTTGGCTGAGACGGAAACCACAATGCAAGCGCTTGAACGCACGCGCATGCAAAACGAACAGCAATTACACCCCATGCGTGACAATGTTGAACAAAGCCGCTTAAACGAGCAACAAGCAAGGCTTAATTTTGAACAATGCCAAGCTGGTTTGTTGGAAAACGGACTCAATGAAGAAGAACTTGTCACAACCTTGGCAGAAAATACCAAAACAAGTGATTTGCTAAGAAAAACCAACCAGATTCAACAAGAAATTGATGCTTTGGGTGCGGTGAATTTAGCCGCAATTCAAGAGCTCGCAACAGAATCAGAGCGCAAGACTTATTTAGATAGCCAAATGCTTGATTTGACGCAAGCCACAGAAACGCTAGAAGATGCGATTCGCAAAATCGACCGCGAAACGCGTGACAAGTTGATGCAGACTTTTAATACAGCAAATCAACATTTTGGTGAACTATTTTCGACCTTGTTTGGCGGCGGCCAAGCCAAGTTAGAACTACTAGGTGATGAAATTCTTGACACAGGACTGCAAGTATTCGCGCAGCCGCCTGGCAAGAAAAATACCACCATTCAATTACTTTCTGGTGGTGAAAAAGCGCTAACTGCATTAGCGCTTGTATTTGCTTTATTTAGGCTTAACCCTGCGCCATTTTGTTTGATGGATGAAGTCGATGCGCCTTTGGATGACAGCAACACTGAACGTTTTTGTAATATGGTGAAGAAAATGTCAGAAAAAACCCAATTTTTGTTTGTTTCTCACAATAAAATCACCATGGAAATGGCACAACAATTAATTGGTGTTACCATGCAAGAGTCTGGCGTTTCGCGTATTGTGGATGTGGACATTGAAGCAGTATTAACTATACAAGCTTGATGCTGCATTCATATTGCAAACAATGTAAGTTTTGTAAAACAATATTACTTAACGCTTGTGCTAAAATTGAATAAATTAGAAAATAAGTATGAATTCAAAGCGAAATATAAAATATGTCTGATTTGCAAGTAGCACTCGTTATTTTAGGCTTGTTTATTATTGCAGGTGTTGTTGTGTACAACTGGATGCAAGAAAGAAAGCTACGTAGAGAAGTTTCAAGTGATTTTATCGTTCCACAAAAAGATGTGTTGGCACAAGACTTTGATGTGAATGTTGACGCATATGTAGTCGATAAAGAGCTTGCAGAAGTTAGAGATAAAGCGAGGCGCTACTTGGATAGTAACTCTGCAGAAGCATTCAAAGATACAATCTCATTAGCAAATACTATAACTGAGCCTGCATCACAGTCTAAATCCAGCCCAACCAAACTTGAACCGACGATTGAAATTCCTAAGGCTGAACTGCAAAAGCCTGAAACATCAAAATCTGAAACGGTACAACCGCAAGAAATCATTAAAGCTTCACTGCATGAAAAGCTGCAAGACATGCAAGTTAATCTACCAGAAGCAACACACCCACAGATTGATTTAACTGCAATTTTATTCGCGACCAAAAATATCGGGCATACTGACCTAGAGTCTTTATCTGCATCACTTAACGATATTACTGTGCCAGTTTTACTACATGGTTTAACAGCAGATGACAAATGGCTAGAAATAGCCACTGCACCTACAACAGCTAGCTATAAGCAAATCGCATGCAGTATGCAGTTGGCAGATCGCGGAGGACCAGTCGCAAAAAGCGTACTTAACAAGTTTCAGTTTGCTGTAGAAGATACAGGCTTAAACCTAAATACCCACGTAGAGTGGCAAGGTAATGGTGACCCATTACAACGCGCAATTGAGTTAGATCAATTTTGTATCGAGGTTGACCAAATGGTGAGCGTGCATATTGCGGGTGGCGAAACACCGATTCATGGAACCAAATTCAAAGGCTTGGCTGAAGCTTCTGGCATGTTGTTAAAAGAGGATGGTAAATTTCATTTTTACAACAACGAAACTCCTTTATATGCAGTCATTGATACCAATAATGTACCATTTACCAGTGAAAGTTTACGTAACAACGTGCTCAAGAGCATCACTTTTCAACTAGAGATTCCAAAAGTAAACAATTGTGAGCAAGTGTTTAATCAGATGATTTTAAACGCACAAAAAATCGCAAGCAGTCTGAATGGCCATCTAGTTGATGACAATCAAAAGCTACTAGGTGACCTTCAAATAGAAAAAATCAGGCAGCAGCTAAGAGTGATACATGCCACTATGGTTGCACGCGGCGTAATGCCTGGCAGTCCAAGTAGCATGCGCCTTTTTAACTAGGCTTTAGCTTTAACTCGCCCATGGCAGTAGAATTGGCACAAGAACAAGCAGCTAAGCTTGCTTCTGAACTGGTTAAGAGGATTGCCCATCATGATTATCTTTATTATGTGTTAGACGCCCCAACAATATCTGATAGCGAATACGATGGTTTATATCGTCAACTAGTCGCCCTTGAAACACAATATCCTCAACTTATCACACCAGAATCGCCTACTCAGCGTGTGGGTGGTACCGCTTTAAGTGAATTCGACACTGTTAAACATCGTCAAGCCATGCTATCACTAAATAATGCATTTAGCGATAATGAA
>JAIYEJ010000138.1 GCA_027487055.1 Methylotenera sp.
ATGCACTAATTGGAGACCAATCAATTGTTCCGTCTAATTATAAACTTGCATGGAAATTTAGAATATTTGCTAGTTCTCCGCATAAAGATGTATTTGTATATATTGACGCTCTGACAGGTTCGTTTATTAAGGAATATGAGGAAAAATGCAATGGAGACATTAACCATGTCTATTATGGCAATAAGTATATAGACACCCGGTGGTATGGGGGTTTGAAAAGTAAACACTTTTTAGAAGCAAATGATAATGGCAGAAATATTAAAACTAAAGATGATAATAATTTTCATGGTTGGGGTTTAAGTAACTTACCGGATGACAATGACGATAATTGGGGAAATTCTAGATCGGGTGCGACATCTTGCCATCATGTAGTTCAAGAATCATGGGCTATGTTCCAATATACTTATTCAAGAAATGGCTTTAACAACTCTAATAAAGAAATTCGAGTATTAGGCAATGATGCAAATAATCCAAATAATGCTTCTTATTCTTTCCGGAATTCAAAATTTGATCACATTTCATTTGGAAGCACCACCCAAGGAAACCTTCTTTCAACTTATGATATAGGAGGTCATGAATTTACACATGGTGTTTCAAGACATACTGCAAATTTCAATAGAATTGGACACCCTGCCTCATTAAACGAATCCTTTTCAGATATTTTTGGACTAATGACGGAACGATTTGCTAAAGGAGGCGCATTTAATTGGACGATGGGTGAAGATGCTAATTTCACTATTAGAAATATGCAAAACCCTAATTCTCTTGGACATCCTGCTTGGTTTGAACAACCAGGTTTTTGGCATACAGGTAGTGAACCGCATCCAAATGCAAACGTACAAAATCGATATTTTTATTTATTGAGTATGGGTGGTACTCAATTAGGACGATGGGTACAAGGAGTTGGCGTTGATATAGCAGCTAATGTTTCATACTATAGTTTAACTAACTTAACTGGTTCTGCTGAAACTTATCCACTTGCTCGTGAACATGCTGTAGCAGCTGCAAGGATATTATATGGTCGTTGTTCTTATGTAGAAAATCAGGTTTGCAGAGCTTGGAGCGCTTGTAATATTGGACCATATTGTGAACCTTGTGAAATAATTACACCATGCTGGAATTATGGCTGTGGAAATTCTCAATCACCAATGATGGGTATAGAAGATTTAAACAATAGAACTAGTAAAATTGATATTTATCCGAACCCTGCAACAGATCTTTTGAATATCAAATTTACAGATTTATCTCATTACGAAATAGAAAACGAGAATTTCAACATTATAATTTTAGATATGTTAGGTCGAACACAATTCTCTAAAACACTAACAAACGTTGAAATTGATAATGGGTTCTCAATTTCAAATTTATCAACAGGCATATATTCGATTTTCATATCAAACAATAATGGTCTTAATCAAAGTTTAAAATTTGTCAAAAAATGAAATCACTAGCTTTTTTAACAATTTCTCTATTTGTATCAGTATCTGCAATTGCGGATACTGATACATTATCAAAACCTAAATTTCATATTCAATTTGGACTAACAAATATGAATTTTACAGATAACTATGGCTTTAATACTTCCGATAACAATTCTATTTTTTCTATATTTTATCCAAAATTAAATTATTCAATAGATTTCAAAATAAACAAAAGTAGTTCAATTGGTTTTAGTTATCAGTTTTATACTTTAAATGACTATTATAAACTTAGAGGCCAGAATGAAATTGCAGGTTCACAAAATGGAGATTTATTGCGTAAATCAAAAGGAATTATAAGTTTAATGTATTGTCGTGACTTCTATTTTACATTAAAAAGAAATTTGAATTTATATTTGAGCCCCAATGTTTCTGTGTTGTATTCATATGGAAATGACCTTATTTTTCTTTATGAATACCCAGACCCCAATAGATTTGATTTTGCTTCTGTAGGTGTTGAAAACAAAGGTTTTGGCTTAGGGATTGGAACTGAAATTGGCACTGTTATATTCAAACATTTTTCATTAAGTGCATCTTTAAATTATAACTATATTTTTGAGACAGGAAAGTACGAAGAATTTCAACCTGAATACTATAAATATTCCCCATCACGGAATGTCTTGACTTTTCAACCAAAAGTAGGATTTTTATTTTAATAAACAATAAATAATATGATATGACCCCTCACCATTTATCAGACAAGCAAAATTGGATTTTTAAGAGTTTTTGCCAAATTATTCCCGGCACCGAATTAGGGCTCTACCTATAATTAGTGAGGGTAAACGAAAAACTAAAGATCCTATTACCAAATTCTTTAAAGACTTAAATATTGAAATAGGACAAGTTATTTAGGAAAAAAAGTTCAAAATAAATTTATAATTAAAAGAAGATGCCAATTCCAAATTTTGACCATAACAACGTTTTACCACCTCATTTAGGGAATCCTACTATTCGGACGGACATTTCACCTTACCCATGTTCTATCCTTGAACTGTGTCATAGGTTTTCTACTTCAAATCAAAGAATACAAATTCTAACAAACTTTGTAGCCTTTAGACAAAGAATGAATGCAATGAATATCGTTAAAGGTTTTCAATGGTTAGATGGCAGTTTTTTAGAAGATATTGAAGCAGCTGAAAACAGACCTCCGCAGGATCTTGACGTTGTGACTTTTTATGGAGGATTTACAATAGCCGAACAAACAAATTTCAAAGTCACATTTCCTGAATTTACAATCCCCAGTCTAGCAAAAAATAACTATTTACTTGACCATTATGCAGTAGATTATTGCTACAGCCCAGATGTAACAGTTGAGCAGACAAGATATTGGCTACAATTATTTACTCATAATAGGCTAGGTGTGTGGAAGGGGATTTTAAGATTACCTTTGAATACAACAATTGACGACCAACAAGCTTTAGATTATTTAAATTCACTTTAGAATGAGCCAATACAGAAAAATACAAAGTATAAAAGCTCAAATGGTCGATACAGAACGACTATTAAACATGGTCCTTGACCATCCATTGATGTCTGAAGGATTAATTGAACGCTTGAATTTATTGAAACAAGAACTCGAAGAAATTCCTAAAGAATCCTTCGAGCCAAAAGTGCAATTGTTATTCAGTGGAAATGCAGTAATTGGTTCACAAGGAATCAAATCTAGTTTTGTAAATAAAACCACTACTCCATTTCAGGAAATGGTAAAAACACAAGTTGCATTAGTGCGATTTGGTAGAGTTGGAAAACGTGGGCAAGCAAAAAAAGGGGCAAACACTGATTTGTATTTAACAGCTTTGCCAATTGGTTCTTTTGGTGTAGAATTAAGTCAATTACAAAACAGCGATTTGTTTGACAGTATGGATGTATCAAATGCAATGAAGGAGGTAATGACGTTAATTGCAAATTGTTCAACTAACGATGCAATTTTTGAATCAACTATTGAAAAAACGCCCAAAAGGAATCTGAGTAATCTGAAAAAATTCCTACATGAGATTGTTGAAGAACAATCAGTACTGAAAATGGAAAGTGGTGAACTTGCAATTGAATTGACAAAAGAAGAAATTGTTAAAGCAAACCAAAGAGTCTCTTCGACAATGGACGAAGAAAGTCAAATAATTATTAATGGAATTTTCCGTGGACTATTGCTCGACTCAGGAAAATTTGAAATACAAGATGAAGAAGGAAAAAAAATATCGGGTTTAATCAGTGAAGAACTGGGAGAAGAACAATTGATAGAATATGATAAGACCTTTCTAAATCACAATTGTATAATTCATTTAAAGATTCACAAAACAAAGTTTAAGACTGGAAACGAAAAAATCGACTATGAACTGCTTGAAATTAAACAAAGCTGACAAGAGACCAACTAGTAACAGACTTTTTGCAAAAGTGGCGGTTTCGTTCTCCAAGGCAAATTTTATGGTAAATCAAAGTTTTGTTCTCCGATTGAACACTTTTGTTAAATTCGCCATCATCAATATGCCTCGAACCCATTATTAGAATTACCAAAAACTTAACAGTCTGCCGATTATCAATTTTACGGTTGAAATTTGTCGTTTTTTATTTTAACTCGCCTATTCAAAACAATCCCCGATGAACATTGAATATTCGACCATTGAGTAAAAGGTTTTGGAACAATATTTTCGTATGTTTTGTCTAAATCTGTCTAAATCCATCTAATCTACTGTATCAAAGTGTACCAATTTGTAAAGCCCCTTTTTCATTCGGATGAATGATTTTAATTTAGTCGCCAATGGGACCAAATACTGCGACACAAATCACCAATGAAATGCTCATGGAACAGTTGATGGAAATGAAATCGATGATCATGAATTTGCAGTCCGAAATGGAAAGCTTGAAGAATCCAGTGGATGATTTCACAACCAAATGGGTAAGCACTTCAGACGTCATGGAGATGCTTCGTGTGAGTCGCAGAACAATCGACAATTACATCAAAGCGGGCAAGCTCACCCCCACTCCGATTGGAAAGCGAAATTACTTCATCATCACCCAGGTAAAGGGATTGATGTATACTCCTCCAATTCCTGAAACCAGGTCCTTATATGACCAAGTTCAAATCATGATGCAACGCTTAG
>JAIYEJ010000079.1 GCA_027487055.1 Methylotenera sp.
AACATGACCGCTTGCTCGCTCAAAGCTATTGCCTCAATGCCCTGACGTGATAATAGTTGACAGTACTCTTGCGCGTTAGATTTTCTGACATTAACACGCAACGTCAGGGGCGGATGCATATTGCCTTTTTTTAAGATAGCCTGAAAGGAGCATGGATATTGGTCTGCAGAGGCACTGTTTGTTGCAGCGTCTTTTAAAGGATATTGCATTTTGAGTTTATTGATCCACCATTGCGGGTAAGAATAAAACGCTACTTCATCAATATGAATGCGCTCAGTTAACACTGCTTTTTGGCGTAAAAAATTACGTAGTACGCCATTGACCAAGCCTTTTGCCCACTTTGGTTTTGCGTAACTCGCGGCTTTAACAGCTTGGTTAACCACGGTAAAAACTTCTGCTTTATCGTGCAAAAGTTGATAAATGGCCACAAGCAAAAGCGCAGTGAGGTGTTCGTTAATTAAGGGCTTTTCTAGTAGTTTGACCAAGTAAGCGTTCACTTCACCATAAAACCTTAGCGTACCATAACTTAAATCTGCCGCTGCACCGCGTTGTTGCGGGGTTGCGTTGGGGTAACTACTTAGCGCTTCTGGCAACGCCAGTGTGAGATTGCGACCTGCTAAGACGTTGGAAACTGCAATTGCAGCGATTTGTTGGGAAATATACAAAAGATGCTCAAAGTTTTTTAGATTAAGCAGATTTTACTTCAATTAGCTAGTAAACGCGGCATTAAATGGTTTACCAACCCGTTTGCCGCGCCTTAGAATTTGGCGCCAAGGTCGCGAAGCATGAGCGGGGACTTGGCGGACATGACCTTTACGGTTAATGCGGCAGATTGAAAGCGACGACTTAAGTTACAACTAACTTTACGTGCTTCCTCCACAAGTAAAAAAATACCTATAAGTAATATTAAAGAGCCCAACAATCCCAAGCCCGAATTACTATACATAAATGACCTAAATCATAGACCAATACCTAAGCAAATCAATAAAGCGATAACTGTACCCATACTAATAATTGTTTGCCATCGCCATCAATTTCTCCACCCTCAACTCCGTCTTCGGATGCGTACTAAACAAACTATCAAACGACACACCAGACAATGGATTAATAATCATCATCTGGCCCGTTTCTGGGTGCATCTCTGCCGTTTCATTAGGGATTTGATGCGCGTAATTATGAATTTTAGTGAGCGCTGATGCCAAGGCTTTAGGGTCTTTGCTGATTTCCGCACCGCCGCGATCTGCCTCAAACTCGCGACTTCTTGAGATTGCCATTTGAATTAAGCCTGCCGCCATGGGCGCTAAAAACATCATAAGCATGCTCACAATCGGGCTCACGCTTCGCTCGCCGTCTTCCCCACGGCCGCCACCAAAAAACATACCAAACTGCGCGATAGATGAAATCGCGCCAGCCACCGTAGCAGAAATCGTAGAAATTAAGGTATCGCGATGCTTAACGTGTGCAAGCTCGTGCGCCATCACACCACGCAACTCGCGTGCATCTAAAATGCGCATAATACCCACAGTGGCCGCCACAGCAGCATTTTCTGGGTTACGCCCTGTCGCAAATGCGTTAGGTTGTTGCTCGTTAATCACATACACTTTTGGCATGGGGAGCTCCGCATTTTGGGCAAGCTCTTTCACCATATTGTAGTAACTGCTGAATTCACGATTGTCTGGTGAGACTTCTTGCGCGCCATACATTTTGAGCACCGCTTTGTCAGAGAACCAATACGCATAAATATTCATGCCGCCAGCAAACAGTAAGGCCATGAGCATGCCAGAGGCACCGCCCATTGCCGCACCTACTGCACCAAACAAGGCGGTGATACCTGCCATGAGCACAAAAGTTTTAATCCAGTTACCTAACATTTAAATCTCCTAAAATAATCAAGAAGTAAGTTAACACAATATGATGCTTAATTTTTTACATTTCAAGTACTTGTTTCAACTAAAGCATTCACCCACTTTGACATGTTGACCTTGTATAAATTGCTGCGCCGTCTGGCGTTTACCGCCCGGCATTTGTAACTCGTGTATGTTTAACACAGAAATCAAATCTCCATCGCCACAAGCCACATGGATACTGCCTTCCAGAGAAACGATTTCGCCTCGCACTGCGTTTTTCAAATTATAAGTATGATTTTGAGGTGCATTTGCAAACCAAACACGGCAAGTTTCGCCACGAAATTGCGCCGTGGAGACAGGAAAAGGATTAAACGCGCGAACTTGGCGCGAAATTTCTAACGCATTTTTTTGCCAATCTATCGGGCATTCAGATTTATCCAGCTTGTGTGCATAAGTCACTAAGCTTTCATCTTGCACTTGGCTGGGCAATGTGCCATCTTTGCTTAACTTTTCCATGGCTTGCACCATTAAATCTGCGCCAATAATCGCCAGTGCATCATGCAAAGATTGCGAGGTGTCCGCGTCACCAATCGGTAGCACGCCTTTACTCACCATATTGCCGGCATCTAGCGCTGGTACTACCTCCATAATGGTCACACCAGTTTCCACGTCCCCCGCTAATACTGCGCGGTGAATAGGCGCCGCACCGCGCCAACGCGGCAAAAGCGATGCATGGATGTTATAACACCCTTGAGATGGCATTCTAAGCACAGATGTAGGGATAATGAGCCCGTAAGCCGCGACAATCATGACATCTGCCTGAACCGCCGCGATTTGTGCTTGTACCTCTAGCGGCTTGAGTGATTCTGGCTGAAAAACAAATAGTCCATGCTGTAAAGCCAATTGCTTTACTGGGCTAGCTTTGAGTTGCATGCCACGTCCAGCAGGCCGATCTGGCTGCGTTAGCACCATAGAAATCTCGTGCCCCGCTTCTATAAGCGCAGCTAAAGCTGGCACCGCAAATTCTGGTGTACCCGCAAAAATAATGTTCATTTAATAAGAGTTTCTTGAGATTTCGCGCACGTGTTTAAGCATTTTGGTTTTAATTCGCGTGCGCTTAAGCGGCGATAAATATTCTACAAATACCTTGCCCAATAAGTGATCCATCTCGTGCTGAATGCATACTGCTAGCAAGCCTTCGGCTTCTACGGTGAATGTTTTACCATTTGCGTCTAAGGCTTCTACAGTGACTTTTTCAGCACGCGTGACCATATCGTACACACCCGGCACAGATAAACAGCCCTCTTCATACTCTTTTGTGCCACTTGTTTCGATAATTTTGGGGTTAATTAACACTTGCAGGTTATTCTGCTCTTTGGTGACATCAATCACGATGAGCTGAATGTGCCTATCTACCTGTGTGGCAGCCAAGCCTATGCCTGGCGCACCATACATGGTCTCTGCCATATCTTCCACCAAACGGCGGATTTCAGCATTCACCTCTTGCACTGGTTTAGCAACTTTGTGCAAACGTGGGTCTGGATAATTGAGTATTGCTAACTTTGTCATATCTGTCGTGCCATATTAGTATTTTATAAAAGTGTTGTCTATTATCAACAATCCATATAACAAAAAGTTCAGTTTTAGCAAAAATGCTTGATTGTTGAATGGATTACGTGATAAATTTAATGCAATTTCGCGGATAGCTTACCTAACTTTCGCCGCAATATTGACCGGGGTCAACACATGAATAAACATATTATAACGCTGCTTGTCATTAGCTGCTTAAGCTTAAACGTAAGCGCT
>JAIYEJ010000251.1 GCA_027487055.1 Methylotenera sp.
AGTTGCGCGTATTAATGCCACTGGGTTCACGCCAAAATGCCAATAAAACCAGCGGTCTTCGTACAACAAAGCAGCCTGTTGCATAGGTTTGGCAATCTGACTAATGGGTGTCCATAACCTATATTGATCGTCACTAGCGAGTGTTAAGCGAAGCAACTCGCCATGGCTTGCCGTTACACTGCGCGAGCTAGGATATGCTAGCGCTAAATCAGCTTTAGGTAACAACCTAAGTAGTACCAAGCTACTTAGCAAAATCACTACAAAGCTTAGTTTTCGCCTATTTAACTGCATTCACCTTAAACCGTGCAGCTGCAGCACGTGCAAATACTTTTTGCTCATACATTGCCTCACCATAAGCTGCTGGCACTACAAACTCACCCACATTAGTAGCACGTACTTTGTAGGTAACTTCTGTCATTATGCTATTCACATTTCCATAAAAAATCACGCGATCTTCTCGAATATCTGCATAATCAATCGCCCACGTGCTAGTGCCACCTAAACGCTTACGCCATATTGGCGTATTGGCATCTTCAGCGTCTTCTGGGCTTGATAATACAGGCTCTAAACCGCCAGGCAATACATCGACTAATGCCACTTGGTTAATCTCACTTCGTTCGGTTGCGCGTACACGCAACCGCACTGTGAGTTCGTCACCCAATGTGGCTGAAGTAACAGCGTTGCCGCTAGCATCTAAAAACTCATGTTCGATTTCCATACCACTGGAAATTGCTGTATTAGGTAATTGACGCTCGTAACCTGACTCTGCCCAAGAATAAAATAGCGTTAAATCTCCTTGATTACTTAGTTTTAAACTACGTGTGTCATATGGCACCATTGCTTTTGCCAGCAACAACTTCTCTGGTAAAGCTAAAGCCGTTAATATGCCTTTATTACCCACCGCACTTATACTCACTTTTCCTGCAGTCGCCTGAAGCGCCGCAGTTTGGTAAGCATCAATTGCCAGCATCACTTGCGAGGCAGAGTGGCTTTGGTAATAGCGCTCACTTACTACTTTTGATAGGCGCTCCCAATAGTTTTGAGGGATTTGTTTAATCATTTGTGGGAAATGCTTAGCCACCATTTGCACTAAAGCTGCATTTTGTATCAGTGGATCGTAGTAATAGCTCCAGTACCAATGTTTCCAGTAATTGTCACCCGCTAACATCTCTTTAAACGCAGGCTGAATCAACTCTTTGGCTAATTTTTCCTGTTTAAGAATTTGGTAGCTAGCTGCTAAATAAACTGCACCCAAGTCGCTAGCGATAGCGTCGCGTTGTTTGCCTTTTGTCGCGTTAAGCTGTTGACGATGTAAATCGTACAAGTTAGCCAATATTGCCCCAGTGGCAACACCTTGGCGCGTTAGTAGATATGCCGCCTGTGTTTGATAGCGCCAGTTGTAATTCTCTTTATAAGCAGTAGCCAAATTGTTTTGCAAATACACATTAGCGCGCTGCAGCATGTCATTTGGTACTGGCAATTTACGTTCACGTGCTTCTAGCAACAAACTCACCACATAGGTAGTAGGGAACAATTCAGATTGCCCGCCCGGCCACATACTAAAGCCGCCATCAGCACCTTGGCGTGCGCGTACCATGCTTAAATAACGTGTTAAGGTTTTGCGCACATCTGGCGTATTGCCATTTATATTATTATCCCCATTTTGCTTGGCTTGTTTGAGCAATTCTTCTGCCAAACCGGGTTGAGAACTGAGCAACACCGCAGGGAAAGTTTGACTAGTAATTTGCTCGGTACAGCCATGTGGATACACCTCTAAATATTGAATAAGGCCACTGGTGAATGCCCAAGGTGAGGCAGATACTGCCGCCTCATTACGTGCAAAATTTGGGTATAAAGTAGCTTGCGATCTAATCTCGCCACTGCCTTTAAATACACCTGTTTGCACTAAAGTCACATAAGGCGAGGCAGGGCGCACACTTACATCGGTAGACAGTCTCGCGCTTTTGCCTTTTAACATGGCTGTAAACACAATGCTACTAGAGCCCAATTGCGCCGCTTCGCCTGCTTTAGCGCGTACGATAAACTTAGTCGCACCTTCCGCTGACTCGTTAATATTTAAAGTTTGTTGTGGCTTGCCAACAATTTCTAAGCCTTTACCTACAGCCAAGCTTAATTGTACGGGTGCATTTTTACCTGAGCCTTTTAGTTGATTTGCAACACCCACACCCACTTCTACTTGGTCACCCGGGGTAATTGCCACAGGCACATTAGGCAGTAAAATTAAATCACCCCGCACTTTTGTTTTAGCAATAACGGCCGCAGCAGTATCATCATTGACGGTGACTGCAAACACACGCAAGCTACCGTTAAAGTATTCTGGCACGGTGTAACTAAGAGTTTTACTACCTGCCACATCAACAATGCCAGACCAATACGCGACTGGTTTATCGCGCTTACGTTTAAATGGATTTAAATGCTTGCCTGCCTCGCCCGATGCATCTCCGCCTGGCGCTGCAGCTTGCATCAGTTTTTTAAATTCTGGCAGAATTAAATCCAACGTTTGTTGGGTGTTCACTTCTAAGGCACGTTTTTGAAAGAAAAACTTCAATATATCAGGCGATTGATAACGTGCAACTTTCAAGATACCTTCATCCACCGCAAATACTATAGCTCGTGTGGGTGTTTTTGAATTGAGCTCTATATTCACTACTTGCCCAGGTTTGACTAAATCTGGCGCTTTTAAAGTCACTTCATTTGTGCGCCTTGCAAGGCTGGTCGCAAAAGGCACAACACCATAACTCATTGGGCTCATGTAAATTTCATCTGATGCTAAATCACGTGCAAATTGCACTGATACGTAACCACTACCTTCAAAATCTTTTGGTAAAGTAATGTTTTGAGTAGATGCAGAGGTTTCAGCTTTAAACCATTTATAGGCATATACTTTATCGCGCTCTATCGTGATTAAGCCAGCACCTGCATAAGGCGCACGTATGCTAAGCTCTATTTCATCGCCCGGCTCATAGGCTTTTTTGTTTAGTGTTAACTGCAACTCGGCATTACGGTCTAGTGAGCGCGAAACATTACCCACCCCAGCAACGCTATAATTTACTCTTGTCAGTTCTAAGCCATTAGCATCACGCACGGCATAAGCAAAATTGCCTGGTGTTTGTGTATTTAAAGTGAGTTGATTACCAGTTTTAGCCAACTCAAATGGGTTTTCTTCCAATACACTTTCTTTGGCGCGTGATTCATATTTATACAAGCCATTAGATTGTTTCATCAACACCGAAACGACCTTATTTTCAATACGTAATAGTTTTAAATTGTTGGCTAAAACTGGCTTGGCAGTTGAATCTATTGCCAATAATTTAACTTCACGCTTGGCATTACGGTTCACATAATTTAAGTCATCTACCGCCTTGTAACCAATTAAAAATGGTCTATCAGAAACTAGCGCATTAATCTCAGCCGAAACACTACGGCCACCTTCTGGCTCAAATGCTTTGATGAGCACATGCATTTGATATGTAGCCTGATTAAAGCGTTGTAAACCAAGGCTCACATCTGCATTGCCTTTATCATCAGTTTCTGCTTCAGCTAAATTATCTTCAAACTTTTCTTTAGCGCGCTGTGGGTCTACAAAAACATAGTCTGGATAAGATTTAAAAGCAGGGTAGGCGGGCGATAGCGTTAAACTCGTTGTTATGCGACGGTTTTGTGTTGGCGCACCAAATAAATTTTGTACATTAACATTTGCGCTTAACTCTTGCGGGTGCACCCAGCCTTCATTTGCTTCAATACTTAAATTTGGGACACTTAATTTAGCCACCAATTTCATGCGGTCTGGCATAAATTCTTGCACTTTTACCACTACTGCACCCAAATTAAGCGGTGCAATTTCACTTGCCGCAGGGTTAGCTGTGCCAGTTTCACGCGCCATATTTAAATTGATTGTGTAATTGCCTGTTGGCGCACTATCAAGTGTAGTATGCGTAAACTCGGCCATGCCACCAGCACCAAGCTTAATAATTTCGCGACGCACCACCAAACCGCGTGCATCAATTACCTCAACCTCAACTGGTACATCTGTTAATTTTTGCGCCCAACTCGATTGCTTCGCCACAATACCAATGTGTATGGTGTCACCTGGACGATACATGCCACGATCTGAAAACAAATAGGCCTGAATTTGGTTAGGTAAATTGCCATACCTTAAACCACCCACATCAAAACGTGATAAATCTACATTACGCTCGCTACGATCTAATGGTAAATAGCTTAAATCACCCGCTTTTTTCACCACAATAAGTGCGGGCGTTTTTTCTCGTGTAAAACCCGTTAAACTGGGCAGATTGGCTAAGCCATTTGCGTTGGTTTTTTGTGAAATTAAAATTGCACCATTACGCGCCCACACTTCAACTATTGCCGCATCAACTGGCTTGCCATCATTAATAGACTGCACAAACACGTCGCGCGCACCATCGCTTGCTTGCTTAGAAATTAAGCCTAAATCGGTCACAATCACTAAGCGCGTATCTTTATAATTGGTTGGGTCTATATTTGGTTGAATTTGATTGTCGCCTTCTTGATATGCACCTTCATAACCATCATATCGATATTGATTAGCATGCGGGTCTGCCGCTTCTAGGTTAGACTTTGGGTCATAGCCTTGTACCGTCAACAAAAACACACCACGCCTATCATTTGTGTCGTTGTGCAAATATTCGCTGAAATCTACTGATTCATAATGCGTTTTGCCTGTTTTTAAGCTGAGCGGGATTTTTTTCTCAAACCGCTCTGTTAAATTATCTGGTGTAATGCCGTTATAAAATTCAGGTCGCGTCATATCACCCTGACTTTGCGTCACCAAATGTTGCAATTGTTGCGGCAATAAACGGCCGATTTCAAAGCGAACACCTGGTAAATCACGCACAATTAATGGTAGTTTTTTCTCACCCGATAGCGCTAACAGCGAACCTTTGCTCATGATGCTTAGCTCAGGAACAGACCGTTTCACGTACAGGACTTCATCACGCGTAGCCCCCAATAGATAGCCGCCCGTAGACTTAAGACCTTTTTTAATCCTCACTAGCAAATAGCGGCCTGGTTCAGCTGCATATTTAAACGTATGGATACTATTAGACTCACGTTCTGATGGAACAGTTGTCAGCGCTACTTTTGTAGCTGTTTTTAATAGCGCATCGGTGATTTCTGCGGGATTTGTCCACGGATTTTCTGTGCCATTTTCGGCTGAATCTCCGCTATCACCGGCTGCTTTTTCTTCGGCTGATTTAGGCTTGGTTTCTGGCAACAACCAAGCTTGTATGTTGCTGGCGATTTCTTTTTCATTCACTTCCATATCGGTTACAACTTGCAGTACATTTTCAGGCTCACCATTTTCATTGGTCACAATTAAATCGTGTAGCTCAGTAATATCTAGGCTGTTTAACCCTGGAATTTCCAACACCACACGTGCATCAGCAAGGGCATTGCCACCTCGTGCGGCAACTACGCCCTCGGCAATTTTTAAGACGATGGCTTCATTTTGTTGTGGGATTTTGAGTGGTTCGGAATGTACCGTAGCATGCAGGCGCAATTTATCGTA
Source organism: Methylotenera sp. (assembly GCA_027487055.1). GTDB lineage: Bacteria > Pseudomonadota > Gammaproteobacteria > Burkholderiales > Methylophilaceae > Methylotenera_A. The sequence continues at coordinate 5,570 of JAIYEJ010000251.1, forward strand.
AGTCACACTAAATTTTTGCCCACTATTGGAGTTTAAAAATAATTGTTTCGCAGTATTTTCTTGCAATTGAATACGTTTTTCAAAACTTTCTGGCGCAACAGGATGCGAAAAATTGACCTCAAAAATAGCTTTGCGCAAGTTAGTTTGCACTGGGTCTTGGTAAAAAGAGCTGCTCGCGATATTCATTTCAAAACTAGGTGATTTAAACGTCACTGTCGGATCAATAAGTACATGCGGCGCAAGCGCTTTACTGCCAATTAAAACGTTATATTCCACATCGATTGGCCATTCTTCGTCTGGCGTAAATATAAGTCGATTTGCCTCTAACCAAAGCCAGCGACCTTTAAGTTCGGGTCTGATACTGATATCAGCAGGTGGCTTATCTGTAAAGGTTTTGCCTACCAAAGTGAGTGGTGCGGCCGATATATTAAATGTAAATATCACAGGCTGCGGTTTGGCATCTGTGAGTAGATTGGCGGGAATAGGGCGGGTAACCGTAATATTGGCATTTGATATCTGCGGGGCATCAGGCTGTATACTCTTAAAAGAAGCCAGTTTGGCTTTAACTTGCATTTGCAAGCCCTTAATTTTTTGCCAATAAGCACCGTAATCAGCTTGCATTAATGCGGGTGTTGCCACTGCACCAAATGCCAGACTGCATGCTAAAAAAACCCAAGCAGCGTTTTTTGCACTCCAACTAAACAGTGGTGCAAACAGTTCTTTTAACTTTGCAAACCAGCTTGGTGGTTGCCAACTACCAATAAGCAGATTGAGCACATACATAAAAGGGGTAGTCATACGGCTCAAAAAGGCCCAGAATTTTTGCGTTTTATTGAGTATTAAATCGTGCCACTTTTGCATGCTACTTCCCTATGTTTTTTTATTTGAATTGTATTCCACAAGCAATATTTAAGGTATATATGATCGCTTAAAATATTTTTTAAAAATCTAGCGGGTCGATATCTAAGTGCCAACGCACTTTATTAGCCAATAAAAAACCTTTAATTTGTGGTATCCACATTTTTAATAAACGCTGCAAGGCCACGCGCGAATCCGCTTGTAATAGCAGTTGTCCGCGTTCCATGCCTTTTAATCGCTCCATTTGCGGTCGCACAACATCATAAACCATAACTTCAGTATTCGCGTTTCGCGCGGCATTTCGAGCTAAATGTAAAAATGTTTCTACTTCAGAAAAATTGTTCGACTCTGCTCGCAAGAGCGCAAAAAAACTCGCAGGCGGAAATTGCATTTTTTGCCGCTCTACCAATAACGCATCTGCAAAACGCACATAATCTTGCGTACGCAACGCATCAAATAACGCATGTTGTGGAAACGCGGTTTGTATCAACACCTCACCCGATTTTTCAGAGCGCCCCGCACGCCCAGCCACTTGCATGAGTTGCGCGAATAAGCGCTCACTAGAACGAAAATCAGGGCTATATAGTGCACTATCAGTATCAATCACGCCCACCAATGTGAGATTAGGAAAATCATGGCCTTTGGCAAGCATCTGCGTGCCCACCAAAATATCAATTTCTTGATGATGCACTTGTGTTAACACTTCCATCAGCGCATCTTTGCTGCGCATGCTGTCGCGATCTACTCTTGCGATCCTTGCAGATGGGAATAATGTTTGTAGCGTTTGCTCGAGCCTTTGTGTTGCCTGCCCTGTCGGATATAAATCTGGATTACCGCAACTTGGGCACTGCAAAGGGATTTTTTGCTCATGACCACAATGATGACATTTTAAACGCTTTTGGCTTAAATGCACCACCAGCCTTGCAGAACAACGCATACATGGCGCCACCCATTGGCACGCATTGCAATGCAATACAGGCGCATAGCCACGCCGATTGATAAATAAAAGACTTTGTTCTTTAAGTTTTAAACGTTCGCGTAAGGCATTGATGAGTAAAGGCGATAAGCCATTTTCTGTTGGTGACTTTGCGGTATCAATACAAAAAATCTTAGGCAATACTGAATTTTCAACCGCACGCTCTCGCAAACTTAATAAACCATATGCTTGCTTTTGTGCATTTTGGTTTTTTGAATTCGCCCAGCTCTCTAAACTTGGCGTAGCACTACCTAACACAATGGGGATATTCAATTGCTTGGCGCGCATAATCGCGACATCCCGCGCGTGGTAGCGCATACCATCTTGTTGTTTGTACGAACTGTCATGCTCTTCATCCATGATCAGCATTTTTAAATATGGCATGGGCGTAAAAACACTTAAGCGTGTACCAATCACAATTTTTGCGTCCCCCGAACTTGCTGCCAACCAATTTTGTAAGCGCTCACTTTCGCTCAAATTACTATGTAATGTGACAAGTGGATATTGACTTAGGCGACTTCTAAATCGCGCTTCTAACTGCGGGGTAAGGTTGATTTCTGGCACTAAAACTAAGACTTGTGAACCAATACCATGCGCATTTTTCTCTTGCAAAATTTGCCGCAAAATTTGAATATAAACTTCAGTTTTGCCAGACCCAGTAATGCCATGCAAAAGCCATGGCTTAAATGTGTTAGTAAGCGCTAATATCTGTTTCACTGCTTTTATTTGCTCATCATTCAGTTGAGGCTCAACCGTTGAGCTAGGCATTGAAGCTTTGACTGCGAGCACTTCATGCTCACTAACCAAACCCATGTTTTTGAGTTCAAGCATCGCTTTGCGCCAGCCAGCAGATATTAAAGCAGCATCGGCAGAAGCCAATACTCTTGAGGCTTTCAGGGCTTCGACTATTCGATGCAAGACCACTTTTTTAGCTGGAATTTGTGTTAAGTCTGCATTTGGTAGCAATGAGTAGGTAAATGTTTTGCGTGAAACGGCTGGCTTAAGTTGTCGCAACCTTAATGGAAGTGCCGAAATTAGTGCTTGTCCAAACGGATAATGATAGTAATCTGCACAAAATTTAAGCAATTTAAAGGTATTGCTATCAAACACCACATCATCAAATACATGGCTAACTGCCTTTAACTTTTCGACTGGATAATCAGATGTTTCTGATATGGCAATCACCACGCC
>JAIYEJ010000046.1 GCA_027487055.1 Methylotenera sp.
CCTTTTATCAGGTACTAGCAGCTCAACAAGCACAGAAATTGGCGCAAGAATTATTAGAAATTGCTACCACTACCAAGGATACGACCACTAAACGCGTATTAGCAGGCAAGATTTCTCCAGTAGAAGAAACCAAAGCTAAAGTTGCTGAAGCAAGTTTAAAAATTGATCTTGCAAACGCGAATCAACAACTAACTATATCCAAACAGCGTTTAGCCAGTATGTGGGCAAAAAGTGAAGGTCAGACTGATTATATAGTGGTAGGTGAGCTAGAAAACCTGAAAGAGTTACCGAAGCAAAGTGAATTAATGGCGCAACTAGCAGACTCACCTCGCCTTAAAAAAGCAGCTTTGGCTATTCAGGAAAAGCAAGCCATAAGTAATATTGAATTATCAAAACAAACACCAGATGTGACCGTTAGCTTAGGAGCACAGCGCAATGAAGAACTCGGCGGTATTACCCAAGCGATGATTGGTTTATCTATTCCAATCCCCGTTTTTGACAAAAATCAGGGTAACTTACTAAGTGCAAAAGCGCGTGAATATCAATCCATAGATGAAAAGACAGCTCTCGAAAATCAATTACAAACTGAATTGAAAGACGCTTACAGCCGCAGACAATTACAAGTAGAAGCGTCCAATATGTATAAACAAGATATTTTGCAAGGCGCGCAAAGTGCATATGAGGCTGCGCGCAAAGGATTCGAATTTGGAAAGTTTAGTTTTTTAGAAGTGCTTGATGCACAACGCACTTTATTCCAAGCCAAAATGCAGTTTATCCAAACTTTAACTATGGCTCACCTTGCTGAGGCAGATATTCAAAGAATATTGGGCCGTTCAAACTTAAAGGAAACACCATGAAACTTAATAAACAAATGTGGTTAATTATTGCAATTATATTGTTAGGAATTATAGCTGCAGGATTTATATTAAAAACAGAAAAGCCTGCCATGGATGAACATGGGCATGGTGAGCATGCGGAAGAAGCAAATGCATCTGTCGGTGATACTATGAAAAAGCGACCTGCACATGGTGAGGCAGGACATAACCATGAAAAAGATCATTTGGCCTCTTCTACAGCAAATGATACGCTCAGTGAACAAGGCCATAATCATCCTGCCATGGTTAAGGAAAGCGTGAAAGGGCCGCACGGTGGTAAGTTATTTACCGACGGTGAATACGCTATAGAAGTTACGATCTTTGAGCAAAATCAGCCACCACAATTCAGACTTTATACATATTTAAACAACAAATTATTAGCACCAAAAGATTCTTTAATTAAATTAACTCTGAAACGGTTAGGCCGTGAGACAGAATTATTCAATCTCATACCAGAAAATAATTACTTAACATCAAATACTACTGTTGTCGAACCTCACTCTTTCAGTGTAAAAATTGATGCAAGTTATGAAGGTAAAGCGCATACGTTTAGCTATGAACAAGTTGAGGCAAGAGTGACGCTTACGAATGAGCAGCTTAAACATAATGCCATAGAGGTATTAACGGCTGGCCCCGCTAACATTCAAACTAACTTAAGATTGATTGGCGAAATTACTTTAAATGCAGACAAAGCTGTGCAAGTGCTGCCGCGCTTGGGTGGGATAGTAGAAAGCGTTGCGGCAAATGTGGGTGGTACGGTCAAAAAGGGTCAATCATTAGCGGTGCTTTCAAGTACAGGCGTAGCAGAAAATCGTGGTGATTTGGCCGCTGCACAGCAACGATTGAGTTTAGCTAAAACTACATTTGCACGTGAAGAAAGTTTATGGCGAGAAAAAATATCAGCTGAACAAGATTATTTAGCAGCTAAAAATGAATTGGAATTGGCTCAAATTGAAGTGTCCCGCCAAAGACAAATATTGGTAGGTATGGGAATTGGTAGTGGTAGCGGTACGCGTTATACACTGACAGCACCTATTTCAGGCGTGGTTACGCGTAAGCAAATATCAGTTGGACAAGTAGTCGATATGTCACAAATCTTATTTGAAATAGCAGATTTAAATACCGTATGGGCAGAAATTAGCGTTCCAACAAAAGATTTGGGAGTTGTTAAAACAGGTCAACAAGTTACTGTAGCCGCAACAGCATTTGCACAGACTGAGAAAGGTGTAATCACCTATATAGCACCACTGGTCAATGCACAAAGCCGCACCGCGGTTGCTCGTGTGGTGTTACCAAATCCAAAAAGAAGTTGGTTAGTTGGTTTGCCAGTCAACATTGATTTGGTGGCAAATGAAGTGAATGTGCCATTGGCTGTATCTGTTGAGGCCATACAAAGCTTGAACTATGGTGATGTGGTTTTTGGGCGATATGGTGAATATTTTGAAGCGCGACCAGTAGAGCTTGGACGCCGAGACAACAAATATGTAGAAGTATTAACTGGCTTAAATAATGGTGAACAATACGCTGCAGGGAATAGTTTCGTCGTAAAAGCTGAGCTTGGCAAAGCGGGAGCCACACATGACCACTAAAATTAAAAACACAGAAAATGAAGCTAATGGTTTTTTTGAAAAACTGATTTCATTTGCAATTGATCAACGGTGGTTGGTAATGCTCATCAGCTTGGGTGTAGCAATACTGGGAATTGTTAGTTATCAACACTTACCTATTGACGCAGTACCCGATATTACCAATGTGCAAGTACAGATTAACTCAGTTGCACCTGGGTATTCGCCTCTGGAAACCGAACAGCGAATTACCTACCCGATAGAAACATCGATGGCAGGTCTTCCAAATTTAGAAGAAACACGTTCTATTTCGCGCTATGGCTTGTCCCAAGTCACGGTCGTGTTTAAAGAAGGCACAGATATTTATTTTGCACGGCAACTCGTTGCAGAACGTATTGCACAAGTAAAAGAAAAACTGCCTGCTGGAATCCTATCCGAAATGGGACCGACCGCCACAGGCTTAGGTGAAATTTTTATGTGGATAGTTTCAGCCAAACCAGGCGCATTAAAACCAGATGGAACCCCATATACCGCAATGGATTTACGTGAAGTGCAAGATTGGATTATTAAACCACAATTACGCAATGTGCCAGGGGTGACAGAAATAAATACTGTCGGAGGGTACAGTAAACAATTTCAAGTATCACCCAATTTAGATGCTTTAGTCAGTTATGGGCTAACGATGAGTGACATCTTGAATGCCTTAGAGAAAAACACTAACAATCAAGGCGCAGGCTATATTGAAAAGTTAGGTGAG
>JAIYEJ010000120.1 GCA_027487055.1 Methylotenera sp.
ATTCTACAATCTGAACTTGCGACTGAAAGACAAGCGCTTGAAGAAGCTAAAAAAGCGTATGCAGAAGGCGAATCAAACCCTGAAGTATTTAGAACTGCGGATGGTGCTGTCAGACGCAATGTACCTAAATTCCAAGAAAAAATGAAAGCGCTTCAAGAAAATGTGGATGCGCATCAACGTAATATTCAATTACTAGAAAAAGAAATAAGCACCATTAATTAGTTTGTCGTTTAACGTCAAAGCTGGCTTATCTTTTGCTTAAGTTCTTATATATAAACAAGCAATCTTAAATTGCTATACTATAATATAGAAGCTTAAATATGGTACAACATGTTCCCTCGGGTTTTTCAGGTTTAGAACATCTCGCAACTGCGGTGATGTTACTTAACCAAGCACACCAAGTCGTATACGCCAATCCAAGTACCGAAGTATTATTCGCATTAAGCGCAACGCATATTAATAAAAGCCATATTTCTGAGGTTTTTTTAAATTGCGAAGTATTACAAACCGCAATTGATAATGCGGTTAAAAATGATAGCCCGTTTCGAGAACACGAGTTTGCGCTTACAACTATGCGCCAGCAATCATTTGCAGTGACTTGTACCGTAACACCTTTTAAAATAGGAGAAGCTACGCTGCTCCTTGAGTTTCAGCAAATGGATCAACAACTTCGCATCGCTAAAGAAGAGCGCATGTTGATACAACAGCAAGCGAATTCTGAGTTACTGAGGAACTTAGCCCATGAAATACGTAACCCCTTAGGTGGTTTGCGTGGTGCGGCGCAATTACTAGAGCACGAGTTACCAAGCCCGCATCTGCGAGAATATACGCAAGTGATTATTAAAGAGGCTGATAGGCTACAAAGCTTGATGGATAGGCTGCTAGTGCCGCATCGTGTGCCAAAATATGAGCCAACTAATATTCATGAAGTGTTAGAGCGTGTGCGTAGCCTGCTGTTGGCAGAATCCCCAAATAATATTCGAGTTTTGCGTGATTACGATACCAGCTTGCCCGATTTAATCGGAGATAGAGAAAAACTGATTCAAGCAGTGTTGAATATTGCACGCAATGCAGTACAAGCCTTGCAAAATAGTCATACGCCACATGCAGAAGTAGTGTTTCGCACAAGGTCTCAACGCCAAGTCACACTGTCTAAAAAGCGATATCGCGTTGCAATTCAATTACAGATTTCTGATAATGGCCCTGGTATTCCTTCTGAAATTAGAGACAGAATTTTCTACCCGCTGGTGTCTGGTCGCGAGGGTGGTAGCGGTCTTGGGCTCGCTTTAGCACAAACTTTTATTACGCAACACCACGGCATGATTGATTGCGAAAGCAAACCTGGTAAGACGTGTTTTTCGATCTTGCTACCGGTTGAAAGCACTGTCATTAAAAATGCCATTATTCAACAGTAAAATATACAAACCAAGCAAAAATAAAACCTTAAGTTAGAGATTACTATGAAACCAATTTGGATATTAGACGACGATAAATCAATTCGCTGGGTATTTGAAAAAGCCCTTGCACGCACTGATTTAGAATTTAAAACATTTTCTTCTGTGGCAGAAGCGGTTAATGCGCTCAATCATGACCAGCCACAAGTGATTGTCAGCGATATCCGCATGCCTAATGGCTCGGGCTTAGACTTTTTAGCTGAGGTTAAACAAAGGTTTCCAGAAATTCCTGTCATTATTATGACGGCATACTCTGACTTAGAAAGCGCAGTAGCCGCTTTTCAGGGAGGTGCTTTTGAATACTTAGCAAAACCGTTTGATGTTGACCAAGCAATCGATGTGATTAAGCGCGCAGTCGAAGAAACCATGCGCCAAGCAGTAGATAATGTTGCCTTAGAAGAAACGCCTGAAATCATTGGTCAGGCACCGGCAATGCAGGAGGTTTTTCGTGCGATTGGTCGGTTAAGTCGCTCGCATGCAACTGTGCTGATTAATGGTGAATCTGGTAGCGGTAAGGAACTTGTTGCTAGCGCATTGCATCGCCATAGCCCGCGTGCGGATAAACCTTTTATAGCGATTAATACGGCGGCTATTCCAAAGGATTTATTAGAGTCTGAGCTATTTGGGCATGAGCGTGGCGCCTTTACGGGCGCAGCTGCAGCTAGACGTGGGCGTTTTGAACAAGCCGACAATGGCACGCTTTTTTTAGATGAAATAGGCGATATGCCTGCGGACTTACAAACAAGACTATTGCGTGTACTATCTGATGGTCAGTTTTATCGCGTGGGCGGGCACCAGCCACTTAAGGTCAATGTGCGCGTGATTGCTGCAACACACCAAGATTTAGAAGAGCGCGTGAAACTAGGGCTTTTCCGTGAAGATTTATTTCATCGTTTAAATGTGATTCGCTTACGCTTACCACCGCTGCGAGAGCGTCGTGAAGATATTCCCTTACTTGCAAAGCATTTCCTTGCTCACAGCGCGCAAGAGCTAAATGTTGAGCCTAAGCAACTCTCTGCTGCTGCGCTACGTTATTTAACCGCAGTTAATTGGAGCGGCAATGTGCGCCAATTAGAAAACGTTTGCCATTGGTTAACGGTGATGGCGCCAGGTCAAAATATCGACGTCGCTGATTTACCGCCCGAACTAAAAGAAGACAATTCAAAATCATCAACTGGTAGCTCTTGGCAAGAAGCGCTAGCGATTGATGTAGCTGATGCGCTCAACCGTGGCGAGCAAAATGTGCTTGAAGCGCGCGCAAAAGAATTTGAACGTGTGATGATAGTTAAAGCCTTGTTGCATACCGGTGGCAGACGTATTGAAGCCGCAAATCAATTAGGCATGGGGCGCAATACGCTCACACGTAAAATTCAAGAACTTGGAATTGATGACTAAAGACCGAATTGTGTAAGTAATTAAGAGTGTTTTTTAGCGTAAATATTACCAATAGATTTTAATACACTAGAAGACATATAAACTGCACCTTCCAGAGCACCATAAGTGACATATTTTTTATCTTTAACGCATATAAAAACGGCAACTATGGTTGCCGTTTTTTTTATTGAAGATTTAAACGTGGATTGCTTTTGCTCTGCTTAGTGGAAACACACTTTGCTTTTGTGCATCAATTTTATTAATAAAAAACACCTGCGCTAACCTAGAGTCTGCCATAGTTTTACCAAAAAACTGGTTTGCCGCATGATAATGCTGACCTTCGTAGAGTATTAAAGTGTTGTACATATTATTTACTCGAACAATTTCATCAAACATGCTGTGGTAACTGGTATCCATCACAATCTCGCCCGATTTAAATCGGACGTCATTATTCTCTAAAGCTTGTAGGTATTTCTTTTCATCAAAGTTTTTATTGGGCTTAAATAAAGAAGTGCCTGAATTTAGCGGCGCATCTGGCGTTAAGTAGAGCACTGCAGCAAAAATAGTATTGTGATCAGTATGAATCACGCCATCTTTATACTCTTCAGTCACGATTTGAAAGTTGGTTGAAATCGCCCAACGCATATAATCGTGCTCAGTATTGTGAAATATGGAAATTAATTTACTGCATATTTTTTCATGTAAGGTCTTATCTAAATCAAATAAATCTTTTGACCTACAGCCTGGGAATACATACTTTACATCTGGTATCTCATGACAATAGGAGTATTTTTGCTTTAATGCAAACGCTCTAATAGCATCTGGGTTTTCATAAAAATTTTCGATAATTGTAACGGGGTATAAATTCATAATTATTAAGGGAAAAATATTAAGTGGAATATTAATTGTGAATTATGCCATTTAAGGTAAGATAATTAATGACTTTATCTACACACTCTTCTAGCGACTCTTCGCCAGTATTTAGAATCAGTTCAGGTTTAGGTGGTGGTTCGTATGGAGATGAAATTCCAGTAAAGTTAGATATTTCTCCACGCCTGGCTTTTGCATATAGCCCTTTAACATCCCTTTGTTCACAAATACTCAAATCAGCATGACAATAAATCTCTATAAACTCACCTTGATTGAATAGTTTGCGCACTTTTTCTCTGTCATTTTGGAAAGGGGAAATAAATGCTGTTAGCGCAATTACTCCAGCCTCTAAAAACAGTTTGCTCATTTCGCCAATCCGGCGGATATTTTCTTGCCTATCTTTCGCTGTAAACCCTAAATCTGAGCATAAACCATGCCGCACGTTATCTCCATCAAACACATAAGTGCGACACTCCCTATCAAAAAGGGCTTTTTCTACTGCGTGCGCTAAGGTTGATTTACCTGCGCCAGATAAACCAGTAAACCAAAGAATGACACTTTTGTGACCTGCCTGCTTTTGCCTTTCTTCTTTTTTTACTTGACTTTGCTGTTTATAAATATTCTTCATCTTATTTTAATTATAGTTTTATTACTAATTTAGTTTACATGCATAATACCCTCATACAATAAAACACGGCAACCGAAGTTGCCGTGTTTTTATTATTACTTTTAACTGTATCAGGCTAAACCTGAATTAAATTAGAAGAATAAGATAGCGCCAAGAGAAATTGTTTTTGAATCGCCATTTAAAGCACCGATTTCTGTGTCAACTTTTGAGTACTCAGCAACTAAATTCAAATGTTTTGTAATTGGGTGGTATGCACCAATTGTCACCATTTCATTGCTGTACTCATCATTACCTAAACCAAGATCACCAGCACCGTTACCTTCTAGAGTTGATTCACCGTATGAAACACCCAATTTAGTACCTACACCTGGAAGTGTATATGTAGCTTGAACGTACCAGTCTTCTGAATCACGTGGCTTACCGCTTGAGTCAAAACCATCACGTAGTTGAATTGTAGTACCTGAACCTTCACCTTCGCTATAGTAAGCTGTTAAACCAAAACCAGCTACGTTAACAGTTGCACCGATATCCCAAGCTGTTGCTTCATCGTCAGCTAAAACTGCTGTGCCAAATGTTAAACCTTCAACATCTTGTGAAAGAGCAGAAGCCCAAACTTTACCGCCAAAGTCGCCCGCCCACTCGTATGAAACTTTACCTTCAAACGCTGGAGATGAACCACCACGACCAGAACTTACAGCACTGTCAAATGCACCGTTAGGAGAAGCTGTTGATGCGCCAGCAGCAACTGCGTTCCAAGCTTGTGTTACACCCACTGTAAAGCTAAAGCCATTCCAGTTTGGTGATGAGTAAGCTGCCTGTGCTTTCCAGTCAGCATACATAAAACCAGTACCAATACGGCCTAAAGTTGTTGTATTGCCTGCCAAAAGACCAGCACCAGAACCAACACCTAATAATGTCATGTCATTCAAAATAGCATCAGAAGCGAAAATGCCTAAGTCTTTACCTAATTTGATAGAACCCCATGATTTGTCGCCAAATGTTACGAACGCTTGACGGTTTTCTTGTTGTGAACCTTGGATACCTGAACGTGTAGTTGAAGCACCTGGATTGATTGAGATGGTGAAACCAACATCTAAATCGTTTTGACGTGTTTTACCAGAAACGCTTAAATAGTTAGGTAACAAACCTGTAGTGATGTTTGCCTCAGTACTACTATTAGTAGCATTGCTACCGCCTAAAACAGCGCCGCTTGCACCTGTAAAGTCACCTGATTCTTTTGTAGACGTGTAGTATGCGTTTACCACGCCACCGATGTCTAAAGTCCAATCGCCAGCTGGAATCATAATACCAGCATTAGCTGCTGATGCTGAAGCCAACAGAGCTGAAGCTACTGCTAAACTTAATTTCGTTTTCATATAAATCTCCTAATTTTTATTTCTAATATACTGCAAAAAGTACTACTAAAATACCCTCATTTTTATACTCTAAATCATAAAGCTAAATAAGCTATAAAAACGAGAAAGTTCGCGAACTCTCCCAATAAGACAAATGTAAATTTATTTATTAAGAAGGTGAATTGAAGTATGCCAAAATTTGACTTTACAGGGCAAGCTATTTGTTGCTTTTTGTTACAAATTTATTCCCATGTTGTATGAAAGCAACATATTCGCTTTTATGATTTAGTATTTTCACACGTAACTGTTATTAATTTTTAATGTAAAATCTTCTTCTACTTTCTCTAAACTTAAGTTTTTAATTATGAAGCAACTTTCAAAGGAGCAATTGAGTGAAATGCTTATGCAAGGGCGAAAAGCAATTCAGCTTGGCGCACTTGGACAAGCTGAATTACTTTATTTATCTATTTTAAAATCACGCCCAGATATTACAGAAGCAATAGCATCATTAGCGTACACATATACCTCTACAAAACAGCATGCAAAAGCGGAAATGCACCTTAGGAAGCTTTTAAAATTGATGCCCAATCATGCTCAAACACATATTAATTTGGCAAATAGTTTATTCGAGCAAAAACAATATCTAGAAGCTATTACACACTATAAAGCAGCAATCAACTTAGAACCAAAGCAAGTTGATGCTCATATTAACCTAGGCTTTACCTACCGCATGTTAAAAAAATATGATTTAGCGATTTCGTATTTGCATAGTGCTCTTGATTTAGATAAAGTGAATGCTAAGGCTTTTCATGTACTTGGGGTAATATATTTAGATATTGAAGACATTAATAGAGCACTACATTGCTTAGAAAGTGCTACTGAACTTTCACCCGATCTCACAGAGTATAGGGTAAGTTTTGCTCATGTACTTGAAAAGGCAAAGCTATACTTTGAGGCTGGACTTCAATACCACAAAGCCTGCGAATTAAACCCCAACTATTTAGATAGTTTCATTTTATACGGTGATTATCTGGCTAAGATGTATCGCCACGATGAAGCACTAGAATGTTACACACGCGCAGCGTATTTATCCCCAAAAAATCTGGATGTATTTGACAAGCTTGGTAAAACCTATTTAGCAATGAATGATATTGATGCCGCAACAATACAATACAAAGTCGCGCTAGAAAATCAGCCTAAGCGTCTAACTTCCTTATTAGGCTTAGGTCAAGTTTATCAAGAACTTGGAGACACTGCCAAAGGCATTGAAATATCTGATGAAATAATTGCGATTGATAAAAGTAAACCTGATGGGTATTTATTAAAATCAAGAATGAAAAAGTCCAAGCCTGGTGATGGTTTGGCCGAACAACTACTACAGTTTACAACAAATGTTTCAGCAGAAATTAATGATGAGGCCAAGTGCCGCACCCATTTTGCATTAGGCAAAATTTATGACGATCAAAACAATTACGCTGATGCTTTTATGCATTACTCGATTGGAAATCATTTAAAAAATAAAACCTTAGACTACAACGCTGCTGCCGATGAAAGTAAATTTTCTAAATTAATTGCAATATACAATGCTCAGCTTTTTAAAGACTTTAAACATTTGGGGGTGGAAAGCGATATGCCTGTCATAATTATAGGTATGCCGCGCTCTGGAACAACTTTAACTGAACAAATTATTTCTAGCCATAAAAATATTATTGGAGGGGGAGAAGTAGAATTTTGGGGCGGCGCTCCTGACTCTATACCTTTTAGGCTTGACACTAAAACTACATACCCTGAATGTATGTCTGAGATAAATGTTAAACAAGCAAATGATATCGCTAAGATGTATGAGGCATTGTTGCTTAAGATTGCAGGTCCTAACACAAATCCTAAGCACATTACCGATAAAATGCCACATAATTTTTTGCATATAGGTCTGATTGCACTTCTGTTCCCAAATGTTAAAATTATTCACACCAAACGCGACCCAATTGACACTTGTTTATCTATATTTTTTCAAAGATTTGGGAACGGTCACCCATATGCTTTTGATTTAAGTAATTTAGGTTTTCATTATAAACAGTATCTGCGGATCATGAGACACTGGCACGAGTTACTGCCTGGACGCATTATGGATATAAATTATGAAGATACAATTGCCGACCCTGAATACTGGTCACGTAAATTAATTGATCATATAGGCTTAGAATGGGACGATGCTTGCCTTGCACCTCACAAATTGGAGCGTACTGTTAAAACTGCTTCACATTGGCAGGTCAGACAACCCATTTATAAAACTTCTGTGCAACGTTGGAAAAACTATGAAGAATTTTTACAACCATTAATTGAAGCGCTAAAATAGTACCATACTAGTCCTAACGATAAGATATATTCACCATGCCTTCAAGGTTAAATAACCTGCGATACTCACGTATAGCAAATCTATCCGTCATACCCGCAATGTAATCCGCCACCGCACGGGCTTTATCCGCTTTTGCAGAGGCTTTATACTCTTCTGGCAGTAAGCAAATATCACCCAAAAACTTTTCAAATAACTCGCGAATAATGCGCTCTGCCTGATTACTCATATTTTTTACATTTTCATGCTGATATAAATTTTTACGCAAAAACTGTTTTAAACTCAAATTCTTTGCGGTCATTTCAGCGCTAAAGCTCACCAAATATTGCGCCAATCTAATGTCATCAATATTCTTGGGGTTTATCTTTGCAATATTTTTTGTGGTTTGAGTACACAAATCGATTACCAATACATTAATCATACGACGTATGGTTTCGTGCCTTAATCTTTTTTGCTCTAAGTTTGGGTATTTGCTTTGTACAATCGCGAGTTGTTCAGCAAATAACTCCACTTGTTGCAATTGCGCAATCGTAATCAAGCCAGAACGCAAACCATCGTCAACATCATGATTATTATAAGCAATTTCATCAGCAAAATTAGTTACTTGCGCTTCTAAGCTTGGATTAGTCTTGTTGATAAACCTTAAACCCACATCGCCCAATTGCTTGGCATTTTTGATTGCGCAATGTTTTAAAATTCCTTCACGTAGCTCAAAGGTGAGGTTTAAACCATCAAATTCTGCATATCGTTGTTCAAGCTTATCAACCACGCGTAGCGACTGCAGATTATGCTCAAACCCACCAAAGTTTTTCATGCATTCGTTAAGTGCATCCTGTCCAGCATGCCCAAATGGCGTGTGACCCAAATCATGTGCCAGCGCGATAGCTTCAGTTAAATCTTCATGTAAATTGAGTGTGCGCGCAATACCACGAGCAAGCTGGGCGACTTCCAAGCTGTGTGTTAATCTTGTTCGAAATAAATCACCCTCATGATTAACAAACACTTGCGTTTTGTATTCTAGACGGCGAAATGCTGTAGAGTGGATAATACGGTCGCGGTCGCGTTGAAAAGCGTTGCGCACTGGCATACCATTAATAAGCATCGCGATTGGCTCATTATGATGACGGCCAATAGAGTTTTCTGGGTCTGCTGCATATGGGGCTAACTTTGAAATTGCTTGCATAGATTATGCAATCGCTTCCAAGGTTTGCTTAAGCTTGTCGGCATCGTAATCAC
>JAIYEJ010000092.1 GCA_027487055.1 Methylotenera sp.
ATTACGACTCCCCAATTCAAGAGCAAGCACAAGAATTGACTGAAGAGTAAACTTAAAAATATGGAAAAAATCACATACGACGAAGCAAAATCAACTGACATTGCTGAGCTAGTACGCTTGCTGTTTGTTTTATTTAGTATCGAAAGCGATTTCAATCCTGACATTAGCAAGCAGCAAAAAGGACTTCAATTAATCCTAGAAAACAAAGCAACTGCAATGATTCAAGTCGCAAGAAACAAAACCGGTAAGGTCATTGGCATGGTGAGCGCGCAACTGGTGATTTCTACTGCCGAAGGTGCCGCTTCCGCTTGGATTGAAGACATGGTGATTGATGCCGGATATCGCGGGCTAGGCATTGGGAAACAGTTACTTGAAAATATAGCTATATGGGCTAAAAATAAGGGCGCGACTCGCGCCCAGTTACTGGTTGATATTGAAAATGTTGATGCCGTGGGCTATTACTCGCATTTACATTGGGAGTCCACACAACTCCAAGCGCGCCGCATATTTTTATAATGAGAATAATTAAACGACAAATGCTTAATACATAATAGCCAATCTTTTTTTAAAGATTATTTCTTATCCTTCTCTTTCTCTTTTTCTGCTTGCTTAGCCTTAAGTTTAGCTTCTTGTTTTTCTAGTTTTTCGTTCAGTTTACGTCTTTCTTCGCGCCACTCTTCTAGTTGTTCATCTTCTAATTCAAG
This sequence comes from Methylotenera sp., assembly GCA_027487055.1. Lineage (GTDB taxonomy): Bacteria > Pseudomonadota > Gammaproteobacteria > Burkholderiales > Methylophilaceae > Methylotenera_A. The sequence goes on from JAIYEJ010000092.1 coordinate 705, forward strand.
TTGAATTGCAAGTGCTTCTAAATCTGTCAGTTTTTTATCTACTGTTATACGCGTTAGCTTGTTGCGCATACGACTGTGTAAGCGCTCAACTTGATCTTGATCTAATTTTTTTGCTTTTTCTATATATTTTTCATCTGGCTTTAGCTTCATACATAATCCCCCTGATAACTTTTTAGTGACCATTTTTTACATTTTGCAAGTATAGGTGATTAAAAATTAAAATGTGTTACAGTTTTGTGTCTTTTTACTAAGCGCTTAATTGCTTGAATTTAATCATAAATAACGTATGATTTAATGAATTACACTAATTTAATAAATGGTTTTTGCATTTGGGAATATTATAGGGAACATGAGCATGAAAAATGTGTTAATCGCAAACCCTAAAGGCGGTAGTGGCAAAAGTACATTAGCGACCAATTTGGCAGGCTATTTTGCCTTACGTGGCAGACAAGTCATGCTAGAAGACTTAGATCGCCAACAATCGGCTGCCAATTGGTTAACACGACGCCCTATTGAAGCCCCTGCAATTTTTTCGAGCAATAAAAAAACAGAAAAATTAGATTGGTTAATTACCGACTCCCCCGCCGGTTTACGTGATGAAAAATTAGCTGATGCAGTAAAAGCGGCCGATTGTGTGATTGTGCCAGTTCAACCCTCTGCCTTTGATATTGGTGCGACGAGTGATTTTTTAGAAGTGCTTGCATCAGAAAAAAGCATACGCAAAAATAAAACCTTTGTTGCGCTGGTTGGCATGCGCGTTAATATGCGTACAAATTCTGCCGTTAAACTTGCAAGCTTTATGAAAGAATCTAACTTGCCTGTACTGGCTTATCTGCGTAACACACAAATTTATGTCACGGCTGCGGAGCAAGGCTTAAGTATTTTTGAAATGAGACCTTCTTTAGTGGAGCAAGAAATCGCGCAATGGAAGCGCTTATTGCAATGGATTAACAAGGTTTAAGGTATTAAATTCACTTGTACGTTTACCAACATGATAGGCATCGTCATAATTGGTCCGATGAAGCTTCCTGATACTGGTGAAACTGTTTCTGGGTTGCGCGCTACAGCAACTGCAATATGCCGATTGCCCGTGACTTCACCTGATGTAGGGTCAAAGCCTTTCCAGCCTTTGCCAGGAATATATACTTCTGCCCAAGCATGCGTTGCAGCATTTCCGTACTCTGTTGCAGGAGCATGTATGTAGCCGCTGACAAATCGACTGGCTAAGCCTAAATTACGGCAAGCTTCAATAAAAAGTGTCGCATAATCACGGCAAGAGCCACTTCCCTTCGATATCGTCAATGCGGGCGGTTGAACCCCTGCTTCTTCCCTCATTTGATAGCTAAAGTTTTGGTTTATCGACTGATTTAATTTTAATAACAAACTATAAGTTTCCATACCATATAACTGAAACTGTTGTAGCCAATTATTTACAATTGTTTGATCGTTCAGAAAAATGGGGCTCTGAAATGCTAACAAATCAGCTTGTTCTTGAAATCCATAGCTAAATGGGTAATTAACAGCATATTCTTCAACTCTAAAGTCATATGGAGCTTGTTCATAGTGCTGAATAGTCACTTCGCTAGCGATTGTAAGTTTATTGGTACGCGCTAAAAAATCGACAATCGCAAGTGAGTTATCAAGCACATCGCGCTGCCATTTTATGGAGTAGGCAGGTGAAATGTCCAGCTTAGAGGATTCAATACGCACATCGTGCCCTTCGCGGGGTCGGAGTAAAAGCTTATGCTGATTGAGATTCACTTCCGTAGGAAAATGATATTCCGTTACATGTTTAATATGTAGTCTTTGCATAGGATTAACTAGGCGGAGCGTCTAGCATTTCGACATTCACCGACATATTTCTCGGGTATAAGGCTGGGCCAAATTGATTAAAAATTGCGACATCAGCTGCGTCTCGTCCATAAGCAACGGTAATTCGTCCACCGACTGGATGAGATTGTGTGGCATCAAAAGTATACCAACGCCCACCTACATAAGCTTCGAACCATGCATGAAAATCCATTGGTGATAAGCCATATAAGTAACCAACCACCATACGTGCTGGAATAGATAAACCTCGACAAAGTGCAATGCCAACATGGGCAAGGTCACGACATACCCCCTCTCGCTGCTGATTCACTTCTGCAGCCGATAGCTGGAAATGCATAGAGTCTGGATTAAAGTGTATATTGTTGCGTATCCATGTAACGATAGCATTTACCTGATCATAGCCTGGCGCTAAACCAACTGCTATTGTTTGACCAAGCTCTATAAATCGATCAGATTCACAATAACGTGTAGGCAATAAGTAGGTTAATACTGCGTCTGGTAGGTTTTGCACCTCGTCAAAAGGCGCACCTGGACACACATCAATGCCATCAGCCGTGAGTATATCTGCAGAGGTGCTAATGCTAAATTCACCTGGCGGTGCAATCAGTCGTTGGCATAGATTGCCGTAACTGTCGGTGTATTCCACCACAGGAATACTGGGGTTCAAGGTGTACGATTCACGCGCCACCCATTGATTTACACCACTACGGGGACGAAGCATGAGGATAAACGGCGTTGCGACGCTTACATCAAAAGTAATATTACATTTAGTATGAAGCCACAAAGCCGATTCTCTTTTGATTGTAGTAGCAATCCATTTTATATGGGTTTTGCTTATCTCGTGATGTTTATATTTTTTTTACCTTAAAAACGTAGATTTAAGATGCTAAAGCCCCTTAATCATTCGTGAAAACGACCACAATGCTATTTCAAAATATATAAAATCGATACACCACATTCACCGAGCAAAAATAACTGCCTTGTTTACCATAAAGGTCATCCCCGCAGAATATACATGCTAAAGCTGGTTATTCATGCATGAAAGCGAATATCTATAGAGTTTCCAGATTATGAATTTTTTATTTGCGTATCATTTACTATAAATTTGTGTTTTAGATTGCATCATTTGCTGGCTTGGTTATTCGCGCCGCATGGCCTTTTCTTGCGTGATAAAGCCTCGCAATAAGTTGGTGAAAATCATCTACCAAAGTAAAAGCTACTGGGATTACCAGCAAGCTTAATACGGTTGAGGTAAGTAAACCACCAATCACAGCAACCGCCATTGGGCTCCTAAACGAGCCATCGCCCGACCCCATTGCAAATGCAATCGGAATCATGCCCGCCGTCATAGCAATTGTTGTCATCACAATCGGTCGCGCACGTTTATGACAAGCATCTAAAATGGCATCAAGGCGCTTCATATGATGGTCACGCATGGCCATAATAGCGTATTCCACCAACAAAATAGAGTTCTTAGTCGCAATACCCATGAGCATAATTAAACCTATCA
>JAIYEJ010000183.1 GCA_027487055.1 Methylotenera sp.
ATATGCCGTTTAGTATATACCGATATCTGCCTATTGGCGGATTTTTCTTACATAAAATCTCTTCATAATGCAATCCATCGAGAAAGCGTATTAATGATCTCGAAATTAACTAACAAACTTAATTGGAGAATATTATGAAAAATTTAAAATTAGCAGTGATTGTAAGTGCAGTGATGTTATCAGTATCTGGCCTGGCACAAGCAGATAACACAGATAGACTTAACCACAACTTTATGTCTAAACGTGCATATCAAGCACCAGTAGAAAATAACAAAACAACTAAGGCAGATAAAGAGTTTGAAGGTGCTACATTAGTACCAGAAGATGAAAATAGTTTTGAGAATAAAAATGCACGTAACCTGAAACAATTGAAAATTAATTCACTTGGCAGACGTAATTAACTTAAATTTGCAGATGTCCTTAAACGGAATAAGCAAATTAAATGAATAGTTATATATTAGTTAACGAAAGAAATTGGAGAGAATCATGAAAAGTTTAAAATTAGCAGTTATCCTAAGTGCAGTGATATTATCAGTATCTGGTCTGGCTCAAGCAGATAACACAGAAAGACTTAACCACAACTTTATGTCTAAACGTGGATATCAAGCACCGGTAGAAAATAACAAATCAACTAAGGTTGATGCAGAGTTTGAAGGTGCAACATTAGTGCCAGAAGATGAAAACAGTTTTGACAGCAAAAATGAACGCAACTTGAAACAATTAAAAATTAACTCACTTAGCAGACGTCCTTATATGGAATAAGTCTTGAGATACAAATGTTAGTGTTGATAAATATTTGATAGAAATTAGCAGTTATTTGAATAGCAGTAATTTATTACTGCTATTCATTGTATATACTCAAATATTAGTTAAAATATAATAACATAGATTTTTTAGAACATATTGAGGGGCAATGATGAAAGACTTGTTTAAAGAATTAAAAAGTGACCTGCCAGCCAGTATCGTCGTATTTTTTGTGGCCTTACCATTATGTTTGGGTATTGCACTCGCTTCAGGCGCGCCTTTATTTTCTGGCATCATTGCCGGCATTGTTGGCGGTATCGTTGTGGGCATATTTAGCGGTTCGCAACTTGGTGTGAGCGGACCTGCTGCGGGCTTGGCCGTGATTGTGCTTACAGCTATCGGCGCATTAGGAAGTTTTGAAACTTTTTTATTGGCTGTGGTGCTGGCAGGCGTGATTCAATACGCACTTGGCTTTTTTAAGGCAGGCTTTATTGCTTACTTTGTGCCATCATCGGTGATTAAAGGCATGCTTACAGGTATTGGCTTACTGATTATTCTAAAACAGATTCCGCATGCATTTGGCTACTCAGCTGACTTTGAAGGTGATGAGTCGTTTGAGCAAACCACAGGTGAAAACACCTTTACAGCATTATCAAATGCATGGGATTACTTAACCCCAGGCGCTGTCACCATTGCTTTAATTTCATTTGCGATATTGATTTTTTGGGATGTTGTGCTCACTAAAAAGCATAAGTTTTTTCAAGTTTTACAAGGCCCGATTGTGGTGGTATTGGTGGGCATCGCCATGAATTGGGCTTTTCAAAAAGGTTTGTTGCCTTTTAGTTTAGACGCCAATCAAATCGTAACTTTACCTGTGGCGAATGGTATTGGAGATTTTGTGAGTTTTTTCACTTATCCAGATTTTAGCCAATGGAATAATTTAGCAGTAATTAAGACTGCAATCGTATTAGCGATAGTGGCGAGTTTAGAAACCTTATTATGCGTAGAAGCAACGGATAAACTAGACCCACTTAAACGCGTGACGCCAACCAACCAAGAGCTAAAAGCACAAGGCTTGGGCAATATGTTTTCTGGCTTAATTGGTGGTTTGCCAGTCACGCAAGTCATTGTACGTAGCTCTGCTAATATTACCTTTGGTGCACAAACCAAATTGTCAGCAATATTACATGGCATTTGGTTGTTACTCAGTGCCATTACTATTGCAAGTTTCTTAAATATGATTCCACTCGCTAGCTTGGCTACCATTTTAATTATGGTGGGTTACAAACTAGCAAAACCAGCCTTATTTAAACAAATGTATGGTTTGGGTTGGGAACAGTTTGTACCGTTTATAGTAACTATTATTGCAATTGTACTAACCGATTTATTAACTGGTATTGGTTTAGGTTTAATCGTTGGGCTTGGTTTTGCGCTACACCATAGCTATCGCAACTCTTATCATATGAATGATACTAAAACAACAGAAGATGGTCGCGAGCTACACCATATTGTATTGGCAGAAGAAGTTTCTTTCTTTAACAAGGCGCGCATTATTGAGGCTTTAGAGGCGATACCTGCCAACGCTAAGGTGATTATTGATTGTAGTAAATCTAAAGCTATTTCATACGATGTTGCAGAGTATTTGCGTGATTTTGATTTGCACGCAAAGCTTAAAAACATCACGGTAGAAAAAGTCGCTTTTATTAAACCAAAAAATTAATCAGGAGAAGATATGTATAAACACCCTTTATTAGATCGCGACAAAATGACGCCTCAAGAAGCTTTGGATATTTTAATTGAAGGTAATCAACGTTTTTTGACAGATCGTGAAGAAGATAAAGATTTTCAGGCGATGATTCATATCACCAAAGACAAGCAACATCCGTTCGCTTCTTTTTTAAGTTGCAGTGACTCACGTGCACCTGTAGAGTTGCTTTTTGACCAAGCGCTCGGTGATATATTTAGCGTACGCTTGGCAGGCAATATTGCGTCGGATAAAGCCATTGGCAGCTTAGAGTTTGCTAGCAAATATTTAGGAAGTAAATTAATTGTGGTGATGGGTCATACAGCTTGTGGTGCAGTAAAAGCCGCTTGTGATGATTTTAAAGATGGACACATTGGGGAGATTATCAATCTGATTAAGCCTGCTATTCGACACGAGAAAACAGTTAATGCGGGTGAGCGCAACTCAACGAACCCTGATTTTGTTGAAAAAATTAATCGCCTAAGTGTGCAGCATCAAATCGATACGATTATTCGCGCCAGCGATATTGTAGATGACATGATTCAGGCCAAACGAATTGCGATTATTGGTGCGATTTATGATATTGCGACTGGCAAGGTAAAATTCTTAGAAGATACTTATGTGCATTAGCCACTAGTTATTCTGTATTATAAAAAAAGGTTTAGGCATGTGCTTAAGCCTTTTTTATTACATCAAAAAACCTTAGCGATGACCTTCTTTTGCCATATTAATGCTATATTTTGGGATTTCGACTACTAAATCTGTTTTACCAACTATTGCTTGGCAAGAAAGGCGAGACAGCGGTTCTAAGCCCCAAGCTTTGTCTAGTAAATCATCTTCCTTTTCATCGGATGGATTTAAGCTTTTAAAGCCTTCGCGTACAATCACGTGACATGTCGTGCAAGCGCAGGCTTGGTCACAGGCATGGTCTATATCAATCTCGTTATCTAATAATACTTGGCAAATTGATTCGCCAGTTTTGGCCTCAATGGCGGCACCATCTGGACAAAGTTCAACATGCGGTAATACAATAATTTGTGGCATTTTTATATCTCTAAATTGTTTAAATCTTTACCTGCTAGTGCCAAGCTCACACTTTTATCCATACGCTTGGCGGCAAATGCTTTTGTTGCCAAGTTTAAGGCTTCTGTTTCCGCATGAATTTCATCTGCAAGATCTGCCCTGTAAGGCAGTTGGATATTGGTTTTCAGGGCATCTATTTTTAAGTGTATTTGTGCTTTTTCAGCTTCATTCAATAAATTACCATCTTGCGTCAGTGCTGCTGTAATTGCCAAAATTAAACTTTCTGCATCCACTTTGGCTTCTTGTAGCGCACGTGCGTCTTTATCAGATTCGGCCGCACCAAAGCTACTTTCTAGCATGTTTAGAATTTGTTCTTCACTTAAGCCATAGCTGGGTTTGACCACAATATTTGCTTCGATATTGCTGGCTGTTTCACGCGCAGAAACGCTTAATAAGCCATCAGCATCTACCGTAAACGTCACGCGTATTCTAGCTGCACCTGCCACCATGGGCGGAATGCCACGCAGCTCAAAACGCGCAAGCGAGCGGCAATCGGTGACCAGTTCTCGCTCACCTTGCAACACGTGGATGCTCATGGCGGTTTGGCCATCTTTAAAGGTAGTAAATTCTTGCGCTCGCGCGATTGGCAACGTGGCATTGCGCGGAATCACTTTTTCGACCAGCCCACCCATAGTTTCTAAACCCAGCGAGAGTGGAATCACATCCAACAGCAATAAATCGTCACCACTCTTATTCCCTGCCAGCGTATTGGCTTGAATTGCGGCGCCCAATGCCACGACTTTATCGGGATCTAAATTTGTAAGTGGCGTTTGTTTAAAAAAGTCTGCTACGGCTAATCTAATTTGC
>JAIYEJ010000212.1 GCA_027487055.1 Methylotenera sp.
GTTCGATTATCGTAGCCCCACTCAATATTAATTGGCGCTGCACCATCACGTACAATACGTCGATACGAATTTACATAAGGCGCCAATAAAGCCATGGCTGCAGGTAAATACTTTTGTAAGCCCGCAATGTAATTAAAAAACAAGGGTGACGCTTCACCACTTGGTAGACTGAATATGTTCTTCCCGGTTTTTGCATCTATAACGCTTTGGTGAATATGCATGGCGGAACCAGGTTCATGTTGCATCGGTTTTGCCATAAAGGTCGCGTACATATCGTGACGCAATGCCGCCTCACGCAATACGCGCTTAAAGAAAAACGATTTATCTGCGAGCAACATGGGCTCATCATGCAAAAAGTTAATTTCCATTTGGCCCGCGCCAAACTCATGAATCAATGTATCTAACTCTAAATCCATCACCTCACAGTAATCGTAGATATCTTCAAACAAAGGGTCGAACTCGTTCACAGCATCAATGCTGTATAACTGGCGACTGGTCTCTTTTCTTCCACTACGCCCAATCGGCGGGGTCAGCGGTAAATCAGGGTCGACGTTGCGTGCAAGTAAATAGAACTCTAATTCTGGCGCGACAATGGGCGTTAAACCTAAATCTTTATACAGATTTTGCACACGACGTAGCACATTACGTGGTGCGAAATCAATTGGGCTACCATTGTGACCCACACAATCCATAATCACTTGCGCAGTCGGATCAACCGCCCATGGTACTAGTCTTAAGGTGGTTGGGTCTGGTATCAGCACCATGTCTTTATCGGTAAAGCCCATGACATTGTCGTAACCTTCATGTCCTTCGGGTGATTCGCCAGTCACCGTCACGCCTAAAACCGCTTCAGGTAACCGCATCGCGCGCTCGGTCGAGAATTTTTCGCGAGGCAAAATTTTTCCACGTGCGACACCCGTTAAGTCTGGCACTAAACATTCAATTTCTGTGACATTGTTATCCGTTAACCAACGGTCCATTGCTGCAAGGTCAAAGTCTTTACGCTCTATCATAGTCATTCCCTAATTTTTCTCTGTTTTAGTTTTTCATTTCATTTTTTATTTATATCTTTACAAGCTTCACCAAATGCCTTAAAAATCGCTAGATAGTGTGGGTTCTCCATCACTTTCCATTCTGGATGCCATTGCACGCCTAAAGCAAACGTTTTAGCATCTTTAACGCTTACCGCCTCAACCAAACCATCTTCTGCATAAGCCTCGGCTTCGAGGCCTGTTGCTAACCTATCAATGCCTTGGCCATGCAATGAGTTCACCATGAGCTCATTTACTCCTAAGATTTGTGTCAACTTGCCGTCAAGGTTGAGCTTCACTAAATGTGATACAGCATACTGTTCGTCCAGACTTAACTCTTTTGCCTCTCGATGGTCATGTTTGCCATCGACTTCTTGTACGGCCTGATGCAAGCTACCACCTAAGGCCACATTCAATTCTTGAAACCCTCGGCAAATCGCTAACAATGGGATGCCTGATTCAATCGTTGAGCGTATTAACCTAAGCGTTAGCGCATCACGCGCAGCATCAAGCGGCAATAAAGGATTATGTACTTCTTGTCCAAAATGCGATGGATGAACATTTGAGGGCGAACCTGTCAAAAGTACACCATCTGCTATAGCCAATAATTCATCTAAATTGATATGTTGACTAATTGCTGGCACTAATAAAGGCAGAGCCCCAGCAGCTTCTGCCACCGCCATTAAATATTTTTGCCCAACCGCATGAAAAGGGTGTTCACCAATCTGTTTCACATCAGCAGGAATCAGTACTATTGGTTTCTTTTGCATACTGAATACTTTAGCTTTATTCATTTTTTGATACTAACTAGGCTAACATCACTAATATAAATCATACCCTATTACAACTATTACCAATCGCAATCACTAAAATTACATCTAAGCTTATCCTTAAGCATATCGGTTATTTATAATTTTTATCAATTGCAAGTCATCTCTCACAAGTATATTATCTCGTTAATTGGTAATGCTACAAGAGCCATTTAGCTTACTATAATAGAACCACTTTAAACTAAAATATCATAACCAATGAATCAACTTATTCTTTCAGATTGGTTGCTTAGACACCTAACGCAACACGCTTTTCCTTCGCGTATGCCTAATCATAGAAGAGTCTACGAGGCGATTCGACGAGCCATTACCGAGCAAGTATTGCCATCTGGCAGCAGGCTGCCATCTACCCGCAATTTGGCGACTGATTTAAACGTCTCGCGCAATACGATTTTGGCCGCATTTGATCAGTTATTAGATGAAGGTTACGTCGCCGCTAAAACTGGCAGCGGCACCTACGTTGTTTACAAACAAACCGATGATTTTGTTAAAAACTTAACTGTGAATGCGCCGCTTGAAAGTACTAGCACCCACGGGCTTTCAAAGCGCGGTCTCGCGGCTTCAGAATCTCCCGAAAGTCAGTTAAATAGCCATGAAGTACAGCCTTTTACACCAGGCGAAGATGATTATTCACGATTTCCAATTGCGCTTTGGCGGCGTTTATTAAGCCGACATTGGCGCGCATTGAATCCTGCTTTATTAGATTCTAGCCACGACGGCGGATATTTACCTCTGCGGAAATCGATTGCTGATTATTTACGTGTTTCGCGCGCGGTAAACCTCACCCTAGATCAAGTGATTATTACCTCTGGCACGCAACAATCGATTGATTTATGCGCGCGCTTACTCAGCGACCATAATGACTGTGCTTGGGTTGAAAATCCTTGTTATTGGTCAGCAAGACGTGTGTTAGAGGTGAATGGTCTCAAATTGCATCCAGTCAATGTGGATAATGAAGGCATGGCACCTACTACTTATGATTTTAGAATTAAGCCGCGCTTGATTTACACAACGCCTTCTCATCAATACCCTAAAGGCGTGGTGATGAGTTATGGGCGTCGGCGCTTAATTCTTGATTATGCACAAAACAGCAATGCATGGGTGATTGAAGATGACTATGACAGCGAATTTAGGTTTGAGGGTCGTCCAATATCCTCGCTACAAGGCATGGATCAACATGGTCGCGTCATTTACTTAGGCACTTTCTCAAAAGTCATGTATCCCGGCATACGCTTAGGCTATATGGTTGTACCGCCACAGTTGGTATCTGCATTTAAAAATGGGCTTTACGAGTTACAACGCCCAGGCCAAGTGATGATACAAGCGGCGCTTGCCGACTTTATACAAGAAGGCCATTTTGCAAGCCATATCAGACGTTTACGCCAAACTTATGGCGAAAGACGCCGCTTATTGCAACTAGCGCTTAAGCCTATTGCCAGCGTTGGCGCAAGACTGTCTATGGTAGATTCTGGGCTACATTTAGTTGTAGAATTCGACCAAGCGATTGATGATGTTGCCGTTGCACAAACCGCATCCAATATTGGTTTGCGGGTGTATCCGCTTTCTAACTATGGGTTTGGTGAAAACTGTGAAAAAGGTTTAATTATTGGCTATGCGTATGCCGCCACTGAAAAAATCACCCATTATGGCAAGCTACTTGCAGAAGTCATTCAAACTACATTAAAAACTAACTAAATTAAGTATTACTTTTCATCTAAAGGCAAACACATGTCACCCCTCACCATGGCTTGGCTATTTCTAATCGGCAGCATACTCACAGAGGTCATGGGGATGATTACCCTAAAATACACCAACGGATTCACGCTTTTGTTGCCTTCCGCATTGGCGGTTTGTTTTATTTTAGCTTCATTATGGATGA
>JAIYEJ010000096.1 GCA_027487055.1 Methylotenera sp.
AGAGGCTAAAAATAAAGCCAGCATCTCAGTTGCACTTGCGAAGCTTTGTGTTGCAATGAAAGATTGCCCAAAATATCGCCTTGAATTTAGAACAGGCGGCATGATAGGTGCAAACGCTTTTGCCTTGCCTGGTGGCATCATGGTGGTGACAGATGAGTTGGTTAAACTTGCGAAAAATGACACAGAGATCATAGCTGTGCTTGCGCACGAATTGGGTCATGTTAAGCGGCGACATGCTTTTAGGCAAAGTATTCAAGGCGTGTTGTCTGGTTTGATATTGGCTGCAGTCACGGGAGATGTAAGTGCAGTCGCATCAGGATTGCCGACTGCACTCATGCAAATGCGCTATTCGCGTTTGCATGAAATAGAAGCGGATGAGTTTGCGTTAACAGCATTGCAAAAAGCTTGTTTACCACCACGCGCATTTGCAGATATTCTAACTCGGCTAGAAATGCAAATGCATGAAACTGATGGTCAAAATAACTCAAAAAATAAAAAGAAAACTAACCGTACTGAAACCAAAAAAGATAAAAACTTGGAGCGTCAATCAAGCCATAAAGATGTGGTATCAGAAATGCTTGCAACGCATCCTAACACGCAGACGCGGGTAAAGCCGTTTTTAACAGCAAAGCAAAATTGCAAGTAAGTCACGTTAAACGCTTGAAACGCATATGTAATTTCTTGCTAAATTAAGCTATTTAGGCTAATCTCACGCATTATTACAATCATAATCAAATCAGGGGGATGACTACTATGAAAAATCCATTAGAATCAGTGTTAGGCACGATTATTTCGGGGCTAATACTAACCGTAGTGTTGGTTGTTTTTTTGAAAAATTTCTTAGTAGCTGGAGTTTGATATGGAAACCTTAATGCCTGGTATTGCGCGTTGGTTACATGTGATTTTTGGTGTTACTTGGATTGGTTTGCTCTATTATTTTAATTTAGTGCAAATGGCTGCCTTAAAAGATGCTGGTGCTGATGGCACTGCGGCAGGAATCACCAAGCATGTTGCACCGCGCGCCCTGTTTTATTTTAGATGGGCAGCAGTGGGCACATGGATTGCAGGTGCATGGCTGTTGGGCGCTGGTTTTATGGATGCTTTTATGCTCAGAAATGGTTATGAGGGCATTGGTATAGGTGCGTGGTTGGGCACCATTATGTTGTTTAATGTTTGGCATTTTATTTGGCCTAATCAGAAAAAGATTTTAGGCATGGTGCCAGCGACAGATGAAATAAAAGCCAAAGCCCGCCGAGTTGCAATGCTCGCGTCTCGCACCAATATGATGTTATCTATCCCGATGTTATTTTTTATGGCAAACGGATTAAGTCATCGCAGTGTATTAGGGCTGTAATGGCATTTTAGGCTTTAACGGCGGCCTTAGCCGCCGTTTTGCTTTTTTAGATTTGGCTAATTTTCTAGTCTTTTTGTTATTTTAATTCTTGTTATTTGATTACTATTATTGTTTGACTTTTGCACGGAAAAAATATGACGCAGCACTTAATGAATAACTATAACCGCTTACCTGTTACTTTTACAAAAGGGCAGGGCGTTTGGTTATGGGACACCAATGGTGAGAAATATCTAGATGCACTTTCTGGTGTGGCTGTGAATGGACTTGGGCACGCACATCCTAAATTAACTAAAACCATTGCTGAGCAGGCCGCTAATCTTATTCATGTGTCAAATTACTATCATATTGCTGAGCAAGATGCATTAGCTGATAAATTGGCCGAAATATCTGGTATGGATAAAGTGTTTTTTTGCAATTCTGGTTGCGAGGCGAATGAGGCCAGCATCAAGTTGGCGCGATTGTATGGGCATAATAAGGGTATAGAAAATCCAGAAATTATTGTGATGGAACGCAGTTTTCACGGACGTACCATGGCTACCCTCTCTGCAACGGGTAATCGAAAAGCACAAGCTGGTTTTGAGCCATTGGTATCTGGTTTTATTCGCGTGCCATATGATGATTTAGGCGCCGTCAAGCAAATTGCAGCGCGTAAGAACAATGTAGTCGCCATATTGGTTGAGCCTGTGCAAGGTGAGGGTGGCGTAAATATACCTGCTGATATGAGCGCTTATTTGCAAGGCTTACGAAAAGTCTGTGACGAAAATGGTTGGCTACTCATGGTAGATGAAGTGCAAACGGGTATTGGACGCACTGGAACTTGGTTTGCGTTTCAACATACAGGCATTGTGCCAGATGTGATGAGTTTGGCTAAAGGTTTGGGCTCTGGCGTGCCAATTGGCGCGTGTGTCGCAAAGGGCGCAGCTGCAGATGTTTTTGTGTATGGTAAACATGGCTCTACGTTTGGTGGCAATCCATTGGCAACAGCGGCTGGATTAACCACTTTAAATGCGATTCATGATGAAAAGCTCCGTGAAAACGCACAAGCAATGGGGGAATTAATTTGTGATGGTTTTAAACGAGAGCTTGCCAATACCAAAGGCGTCGTGGTGATTCGTCACGCAGGCTTAATGATAGGTATTGAGCTTGATAGACCTTGCGCTGAGCTTATAAAAATCGCCCTAGAAGCAAAGTTACTGATTAATGTTACTGCGGATAGTGTGATTCGTTTATTACCACCATTGGTGATTAATGCTGAAGAATCTCAAATCCTAGTTATGCAATTGTCAGCCATTATTAAAGCATTTTTGCAAAATAAATAGTAAGACACCAATCATGGAAATCAAACATTTTTTGCAGTTTAATGATTTAAGTACGGAAGAGCTTAATCATATATTTGCGCGCGCTAGCTGGATTAAAAGCCAATTTAAAAGTTATCAACAATATTGGCCATTGCAAGACCGCACGTTGGTGATGATTTTTGAAAAAGCCAGTACACGCACGCGCTTAAGTTTTGAGGCTGGCATGCATCAGCTAGGGGGCAGTGCAATTTACTTGAATACGCGCGACTCGCAACTCGGACGTGGCGAACCAGTTGAAGATGCAGCGCAAGTGATATCGCGTATGAGTGACTTGGTGATGATACGTACTTTTGAACAAGATATTATTGAGCGCTTTGCTGCTAATTCGCGCGTACCTGTCATTAACGGCCTAACTAACGAGTACCATCCTTGCCAAATTTTGGCAGATATTTTCACTTTAATTGAACACCGCGGCCCGATTAAAGGCAAAACCGTGGCGTGGATTGGTGATAGTAATAATGTCTGCAACACTTGGCTGCAAGCTGCAGAAATGCTGGACTTTAACGTACACGTGAGCACGCCACCCGGTTACGAAGTTGAGCCGGAACGTGCGAATTTGTATGGGCATGATCACTTTGAAACCTTTGCCGACCCAATGGATGCTGCTAAAGGCGCTGATTTGGTGACGACTGATGTGTGGACAAGCATGGGCTTTGAAGCTGAAAACGCAGAGCGTATGCGTGATTTTGCAGATTGGCAAGTGGATGCAGACATGATGCTTGCTGCAAATAAAGATGCACTCTTCATGCATTGTCTACCTGCGCACCGTGGTGAAGAAGTAGCGGCTGAGGTGATTGATGGCCCGCAATCAGTTGTTTGGGAAGAGGCAGAGAATCGTTTACATGTGCAAAAAGCACTCATGGAATATTTATTGTTAGGTAAAATTTAGTTTAGGTAAAGTTTAAGTTTAGGTAAAAAAAATGAGCAAAGCAGATAAAAAAGTAAATAAAGTGGTATTGGCCTATTCTGGTGGATTAGATACATCTGTTATTTTGAAATGGTTGCAAGATGAATACCAATGCGAAGTGGTGACCTTTACCGCTGATTTAGGCCAAGGCGAAGAGTTAGAGCCAGCGCGCGCTAAAGCAAAAGCAGCAGGCGTAAAAGAGATTTTTATTGATGACGTGCGTGAAGAATTTGTGCGCGACTTCGTGTTTCCCATGTTCCGTGCCAATACGGTTTATGAAGGTGAATATTTATTAGGCACATCAATTGCACGCCCTTTAATTGCCAAACGCTTGATTGAAGTCGCTGCGCTGACTAATGCCGATGCCATTTCACACGGCGCTACAGGTAAAGGCAACGACCAAGTGCGTTTTGAGCTAGGCGCTTATGCCTTAAACCCAAATATTCAAATCATCGCCCCATGGCGTGAGTGGGATTTATTGAGCCGTGAAAAACTCATGGCCTATGCAGAAAAACATGGTATTCCTGTGGATATGAAGCACAAGCAAGGTGGCAGTCCATATTCCATGGATGCGAACTTATTGCATATTTCATACGAAGGCCGTCATTTAGAAGACCCATCAGCGGAAGCCGAAGAAAGCATGTGGCGTTGGACCGTGAGCCCAGAAACAGCATCTGATACCGCAGAATATTTAGATATTGAATACTTAAATGGTGACCCAGTATCGTTAAATGGCGAAAAAATGAAACCGCACGAAATATTGGCGCATTTAAATAAATTGGGTGGCAAACATGGTGTTGGACGTTTGGATTTGGTTGAAAACCGTTACGTGGGCATGAAGTCACGTGGTTGTTATGAAACGCCAGGCGGCACAATTATGCTTAGAGCGCATCGTGCGATTGAAAGTATTACGCTAGACCGCGAAGTCGCGCATTTAAAAGATGATTTAATGCCACGCTATGCCAGCATGATATATAACGGTTATTGGTGGAGCCCAGAGCGTATTGCCTTGCAAACGCTGATTGACCATACCCAAAAGTCTGTGAATGGTTGGGTGCGTGTCAAGCTTTATAAAGGCAATGTGATCGTATCCGGACGTGACAGTAAAACTGATTCGCTTTTTGACTCATCTATTGCGACGTTTGAAGATGACAAAGGCGCTTATGACCAAAAAGATGCAGGTGGTTTTATTAAGCTTAATGCGCTGAGAATGCGTATTGCGGCCAATTTAAAAAATCGTCAAAAATGACTCGTTCGTCATCCTCACGAAAGCTGGAATGACAAAATAGAAGTTGAAAGAAAACATCACTTAAAAATGCAGCAAAAACAAGTCATCGCTTACGACTCTACATTAAGGGACGGCGCCCAAGCGCAGGGCGTTTCATTTACCGTTGAAGATAAACTCAAAATCGTTCAAAAATTGGACGATTTAGGCATCGGCTATATCGAGGCAGGCAATCCTGGCTCTAACCCCAAAGATTTAGAGTTTTTTGATCGTGTGGCTTCACTCCAGTTAAAACATACCAAAATCATTGCTTTTGGTAGTACGCGCAAACCCAATATTAGCGCGGCAGCCGATAGCAACTTACAATCACTCCTACTTGCTAATACCCCTGCAGTAGCCATCTTTGGTAAAAGCTGGGATTATCAAGTGACTGATATATTGCGTACAAGCTTGGATGAAAATTTAAAGATGATTGCTGATAGCATCGCATTTTTAAAAGCACAGGCCAAAGAGGTGGTGTTTGATGCTGAACACTTTTTTGACGGCTACAAAGCCAATGCAGATTA
>JAIYEJ010000201.1 GCA_027487055.1 Methylotenera sp.
CTATTCTGTAAGTGAATTAAATTATATTCGTGAAACCATTGAAAAAATGAATACGGCGGCGGATCAACGTGATAAAGCTTGTGTTGATACACGCCAATTAGTGACCATTGCATATAACGATATTACGCAGCTTAAAGAACAATTGGTCTATCGTGATAGACACCAAAAAGCAATTGAAAATGCGCGTGAGGCATATCGCAAGCAATTTGATATTGGTCAACGTACTTTGTTGGATTTGTTGGATACCGAAAATGAGTACTTTCAGGCGAGACGTGCTTATGCCAATACAAAATATGATATGAAAAACGCTTATGCGCGACTTTACGCTAGCCAAGGCGAGTTGTTAAATAAAATAGGCTCTGCGCGCCAAGGCTTGCCTGAAGTTAGCCGTGAAGCGTATATGGACTCTGAAAACATATGCCAAGCAATAGCCACCACACAAATTGTGATTGATAAAGAAGCTTTGCTCGCAGATGCAAAACCGCTTTCAATAACTCAGAAACCACTAGTATCAGCTGAACCACCTAAAGAAACAATCGTGCTAAGCGATAAAGTAGTGCCAGATGTAGAATTTGAAACGAATAGTGCAAAAATCAAGCCTGCATCTTATCCTGTGTTAGATAATGCGATAAAAACTCTTAAAGAGTGGGGTGACTCAAAAGTTGAGGTTGCAGGGCATACCGATAAGCGAGATACCTCAAAAGCAGATTACAACCTAAAACTATCTGAAAAACGTGCGCAGTCAATCAGTAACTATCTTGCTAAGAATGGTATTGATGTTAATCGTTTAACCGTAAAAGGCTATGGTTTTGATTATCCTGTGGCTGAGAACGATCCTAAAGAAGGCAATAAAGCAAATCGACGTGTTGAGTTGATTCGCCAAAAGTAATAAATTAAAGATGTAAAAAGGAGGTTTAAACCTCCTTTTTGCGTTTATAAACTAGAAATTTAAAACAGAGTTATTCGAGTTAAGTTTCTAACTTGCGTTTTTTAGTCATAAATCTGCAAAAAAACGAAATTTGACCTTATAAAAACTTGCTTACGGTGATAGAATACGCACCGCAATAAGTTCTGCAGTAATCTCCCGCCCGGGTGGTGAAATTGGTAGACACAAGAGACTTAAAATCTCTCGACTTTACGGTCGTGCCGGTTCGATTCCGGCTCCGGGCACCAAGCGCTTAATCTCTCAAATTTTTAAGTATATATATCAATATCATTTAGTATATTCTGCAAGGCAATACCAATGCGGGCTACACAGCCTCAATTTTCGCTCGTATACAACTGACTCTTACAAGCAATACTTACTTCACGACGTTGTATGGTGATGTTTTCAAATTGGTCAGCAGTATAAAAACCATTAGGGCAAATCGCTTGCGCTTCTTGGCGGCATTCGTTCCAGGTTAAAAAGCCACTGCATTTTAACTCTGTCCATTCATGAGGTTCTATTTTTGCGAGTTGTGTTTGACTGGCACAAGCTGTTAAAAACAAGCTTAGTAATAGTGCAAATAGTTTGGTCATCGCGCGCTCCAAAGTTATGTTTAAATTTTATTCTGTTGTAATAAAGTTAAATCATCAATAATTTCTTGCGAATGTTTAGAGGCTTCTACATTTAAATAAGTTTTCTTCAAAACACCATCTGGGTCAATTAAAAAAGTGTAGCGTTTTGCAATTTTGACTGCGCCTAAATCAGTAAGTGCACCGTATTTAAAGGCGATTAAGCCATCTCTGTCGCTGAGTAGTCGGAAAGGTAGGTTATATTTCTTGGCAAACTCAGTATGGCTTTTGCCATTATCCACACTGACACCGATGACTTTTGAGCCTAGTTTTTCTAGTTTGTGCATGTCATCTCTAAAGTTACACGCTTCTTTGGTGCAACCTGGCGTATCGTCTTTTGGGTAGAAATAGAGCACGACCCAGCTGCCTTGCAGGCTTGCCAAACTAATTACTTCACCGTTGGCATCTGGCAGACTAAAGTCGGGCGCTCTCACCCCAGTTTTAGGTACTTGCCCCGACATGCTAAAGGTTCTATACCCCAAAAATATGATGAGCAAAATAGCGATCAATAATACAATTTTGATTAACATAGTATTTAAGTTGCCCATATTCATTGATTAAGAGTGTTTAAACATTAAATAGTTTTCAAACACAAAAATCAATCTAATAATTATGAGAAAATACGTTTTAAGTTGATTTCGTTAATACGCCCTCGTAGCTCAGTGGATAGAGCATCCCCCTCCTAAGGGGAGGGTCACACGTTCGATTCGTGTCGAGGGCGCCAATTATTTTGCTTTAGCATCTAGCGTCTCCCAACGCGCAAGGTAGTTTTCGAGCAAGTGTTCAATTTCTTGCAATCTGGCTTGCAAGGTTTTAACGTGCTCTGGTGCGTTTTTGTAAATCTCTCCATCTGCAAGTTTATTGCCAATATCGACTTGTTCAGCTTCAAGCTCTTCAATTTTTGTTGGGATTTCAGCTAGCTCTTGCTGCTCTTTATATGTCAATTTAGATTGCTTTGTATTTGTGTTAGTGTTTTTAACTGCCTCAGAAACTCCACTAGTATTGGCTTCAAGAGCAGCGGATTTGATGTTTGTGTTTTTTTGTTGTTGTTGCAAGATCGAAAAGCGTTGCCAATCATCATAACCACCACCAAATTCGGTGAGTTTTCCATTGCCTTCAAACGCGATTACCTGCGTCACGGTATTCTCTAAAAATGCTCTATCATGGCTTACTAAAAAGAGCGTCCCAGTAAAATCTTGTAGCAAGCTTTCTAAGAGTTCAAGCGTATCAATATCTAAATCGTTAGTTGGTTCATCTAATACCAATACATTGGCAGGGCGCGCAAATAAACGCGCTAGCAATAACCGATTACGTTCGCCGCCAGATAAAGATTTTACGGGCGATCGCGAACGTTGTGGTGGGAACAAAAAGTCTTCCAAATAGCTAATCACATGCTTGCGTTCGTTACCAATTTCGACAAAGTCAGAACCTGGGCTGATGGTATCTGCCAGCGTCGCTTCTTCATCCAACTGTTCACGCATTTGGTCAAAGTAGGCCACGTTGATTTTAGTGCCGCGCTCGATTTTTCCAATGTCTGGCTCGATATCGCCAAGAATTAATTTTAATAAGGTCGTTTTGCCAATGCCGTTTGGGCCTAATAAACCGATTTTATCGCCACGTAAAATGCGCGTAGAAAAGTTGTGAATCAGTACCTTGTTGCCATAAGACTTAGACACGTTGTCAAGCTCGGCCACCAATTTGCCGCTACGCTCGCCCGCATCAATATTAAGTTTCACATTGCCTTGGCGCTCGCGACGTGCGGCGCGTTCTAGGCGCAAAGCTTCTAAGCGGCGCACGCGTCCTTCGTTACGGGTGCGGCGCGCTTTAATCCCCTGGCGTATCCATACCTCTTCTTGCGCAAGCACTTTATCAAACTTAGCGGCGTGGGTTTCTTCCACCGCAACGAGTTCCTCTTTTTTAATTTGATAGTGGCTAAAATTACCAATAAAATCGGTGAGTTTTCCACGGTCTAGCTCGGTAATGCGCGTGGCGAGCTTATCTAAAAAGCGTCTATCATGCGTAATAAATAAGACGCTACCGTTAAAGCCTAGCAATAAATCCTCAAGCCATTCAATCGCTTCTAAATCTAAGTGGTTGGTGGGTTCGTCTAATAATAATACTTCGGGCTCTGCCACCAGTGCGCGTCCCAGTGCCACACGTTTGCGCCATCCACCAGAAAGCGTCGACACCAGTACATCAGCATCTAATTTTAAGCGACTTAACACCGTCTCGACCCGAGATTGTGCTACCCAGCCATTTTGTGCATCTAGCTCATGTTGCAGATGCTGCATTTTTGTCATCAGTTGTTCAATATCTGCATCGGGCATGCCCATGTCGTGTGTGACTTGGTGGTAATCGATGATAATTTGTTGCAAGCCACCCAAACCTTCCGCAACTGCCTCAAAGATAGTGTGTGCGGTATCAAGCTCTGGTTCTTGCGGCACATATACTACACGTGCATTGGGTGCGCGCCAGACGTTGCCATCATCCAACTTAATCGTGCCAGCAATGGCTTTAAGTAAACTGGATTTGCCTGCGCCATTCCGTCCAATTAATCCCACACGCTCGCCTGCGTCTAATTGGAAAGAAGCATGATCGAGCAGGGCATGATGCCCAAAAGCTAAGGAGGCGTTATCTAATGTGATGTAAGGCATAGTTCTATAGAGCTTTCTACTTTTTATACTATTTATTGGCTAACGTATTATTAGTCAACATGGCACGAATATTTGCCATTTTAGATTTTCCAAATTCGCGGCTGACATCTGGGTCGTTAAATGGGTTGCCAAAATGTTTCACATCGCTGGTTGGCAGTTCGCTAATAAAACGGCTAGGCTCACACATTTGCATTTCACCTGCACGTTTACGTTTTTTGCACCACGAAATATTAAGCGATTTTTGCGCGCGCGTAATGCCAACATACATCAAGCGGCGTTCTTCTTCAATACGACTTGGTTCTAGTGCAGCTGCATCTACACTTTCGCGGTGCGGCAAGATACCTTCTTCAACCCCCACTAAAAATACATGACCAAACTCTAAACCTTTTGCAGCATGTAAAGTAGAGAGTTTAACTGCATCAGGCTCACCATCTTCACGGCCTTCTAACATGCTCATAAGCGACACCATTTGCGTGAGTTCTAGCAAGTTTTTACCATCACGCTCATTGCCAAACTCAGCAGAATCTTCACCTTTTTTTTTTTTTTTTCCAATAAATTC
>JAIYEJ010000248.1 GCA_027487055.1 Methylotenera sp.
AATGCCATATGAATATAGCGGTGGTACTCCAAGTATCATTGCAATACAGCCAACAACTTTTACAGAGTTAGAAAAAAACATGACGCTGCCTTTTGGAAAAGCGTCAGCAATAGAGCCTACAAATGGGGCCAGTAAAATGTAAGAAATAACAAAAAACTGCTGTAAAAGCGGTGTATGCCAATCTGGTGAGTTAATTTCTGCTAGTAATGCAATCGCAGCAAACAGCAAGGCATTGTCTGCAAGTGCGGATAAAAATTGCGCGATTAAAAGGGTATAAAATCCTTTTTTCATCGCAAATAACCTTTAGAGTGCTTCCGCGGCAAAATCAGCTAAGCGCGAACGTTCACCGCGCACTAGTGTGACATGGCCATTATGTTCCCAGCCTTTAAAGCGGTCTACTACATAGGTTAAGCCAGAACTTCCTTCGGTAAGGTATGGCGTATCAATTTGTGCAATATTACCTAAGCAAACTACTTTTGTGCCAGGGCCAGCGCGCGTAATAAGGGTTTTCATTTGCTTTGGGGTTAGATTTTGCGCTTCATCAATAATTAAGAACTTATGCAAAAATGTACGCCCGCGCATGAAATTGAGCGATTTGACTTTAATCCTAGTGCGAATTAAATCTTGCGTTGCAGCACGACCCCACTCTCCAGCATCTTCATCTGTTTTGTTAAGCACATCTAAATTGTCTTCAAGCGCACCCATCCATGGTGCCATTTTTTCCTCTTCTGTACCTGGTAAAAATCCAATGTCTTCGCCAACTGGCACAGTAACACGTGTCATAATGATTTCAGAATAAATTTTCTTGTCGAGGGTTTGCGTGAGCGCGGCAGCTAATGTCAGTAATGTTTTACCAGTACCCGCTTGGCCTAACAATGTCACAAAATCAATATTAGGGTCCATAAGCAAGTTAAGTGCATAGTTTTGCTCACGATTGCGTGCTGTAATGCCCCAAACATTGTGTTTAGGATTAATGTGGTCACTTACTACTTCAAGCACTGCAGTGTTGTTTTCTAGTTTGCGTACTTGCGCGTGAAAAGGCTTGTCAAAATCATAATAAACAAACTCATTGATAATAAATGTTTTAACCAATGGGCCAGAAATGCGATAAAACATGCGCCCAGCTTCTTGCCAAGACTCTAATTCCTTGCTGTGCTTATCCCAGAAATCTTTTGGTAATTCTTTAATTCCGCTATAGAGTAAATCGGTATCTTCTAATACTTTGTCGTTAAAGTAATCTTCTGCTGGTACGCCCATCGCACGCGCTTTGATGCGAATATTGATATCTTTGCTGACCAATATCACTTGGCGATGAGGTTGTGCTTTTTGTAAGCTTAAAACCACGCTAATAATTTGGTTATCTGCTTTGCTGCCTGCAAGCCCAGGTAGCTCAACACTTACTTGTGAAGTTTGTAAGAATAAGCGACCTGTAAGATGTTTATTGCCATTGATGGCTAGTGGGCAGCCAAGTTCTAGGTTTGTGAGATCTGTGCCTACAATTTCTTCAAGACTGCGGCTTGCTTGACGTGCGTTACGAGCAACTTCAGTCAGGCCTTTTTTGTTATTATCTAGCTCTTCAAGCGTCACCATAGGTAAATAGATGTCATGCTCTTCAAAGCGGAATAAGCTTGAAGGGTCGTGCATTAAAACATTGGTATCAAGAACAAAAAGTTTAGTGTTTGCTGCGGTTTTTTTTGCCATATTTGATTATGTATTTATAGAGAGATGGTTATAAAGATTGAATAAAACTTAAAACTGCTTCTGCGTGACCATCAACTTTAACGCCGCGCCACTCTTGAATTAGCACACCATTTTTGTCGATAATAAAAGTACTTCTCTCAACACCACGCACTTGTTTGCCATACATGTTTTTCATCTTCATCACGCCAAACAATGCGCATGCAAGCTCGTCAGTATCCGCGAGCAACTCAAAAGGGAAAGTAAACTTGGCTTTAAAGTTTTCGTGTGACTTGATGCTGTCACGAGAAACCCCAAAAATTTCGGTATTTAAATCTTTAAACTTTTCATAGTGATCGCGAAATTGCATACCTTGAGTGGTGCAGCCAGGCGTATTGTCTTTTGGATAAAAGTAAATGATGACATTTTTACCAATATAATTAGACAGTTTAAAGTTTGTGCCGCTAGTCGCAGGTAATTCGAAATCTGGGACGGTTTGATTGAGTTCGGTTTTATTTTGCATAATTGTTATCAATTGAATAGTGCTTATTGTTGTAAAAAAAATGCATTTAAGCAAGCACTAAGTTGAGACAATACAAAAAAGTTTTAGTTGTAAATGTTAATTGAGTGTTTAAAAGTTATTGAGGTAGAGTAAATGTAATGCGCGTACCTTGTGGGGACACGCTTTCAAATGCAATAGACCCTTCAAGTACTTCACAAACTTTAAACGCAAATGGAATCCCTAGGCCCGTACCAAATCTTTTTGTGCTTGGGCCGGGGCTTTGTGAGTGTGGGTCTGGCGTAAATGGCATTCCAGTTCCTTGGTCGCTAATAGTGCATATAAATGTATTTCTATTTAAGATTGCACTTATCGTAATGCTACTGTTTTTAGATGAAGCATCAATCGCATTTAATAATAGGTTATAAAGCATTTGCTCTAATAAGTGTTCATCTGTACGTAATTCTTTAGGTATATCTTCAGTGTTTTTAAATTCCAGATATATATTTTTTTCACGTATTTTTGGTGTTAAGGGTAGTAATGCACCTTCTAAAATACTATCAAAAGGAATTAACTTAAGTTGTGGCTTAATGGGGTGTAAATAGGCAAGCAATGCCCCAGTCCAACGCTCTAATCTATCGACTGTATTAATAATCCCATCAAGCGATTCGCGTGTTTCTTTATCGTTCTTTTTAACTTCTATAATCTGCGCAGTTGCTCTAATACTTGCTAGAGGATTTCTAATATTGTGTGCAAGCATTGGTACTAGCAAACCCATTGCTGCTTGTTTTTCAGAACGTACAAGCGCGTCTCTGCTGGTTTGTAGATCATCTGCCATTTTATTAATTTCATGTGAAAGGGTTGCAAGTTCTTGGGCTCCCGTCTCTGGGACTTTGTGTTGCAAGTTACCAGCACTTATTTCGCTAGTTGCCTGCATGATTGCATTAATAGGGTTAATGATGGAGCGCTTTAAAAATAATCTCGATAAAGTTAACAACAAACCAGCCAATAAAATGGGAATAATGAGAATTGCCATTGAAGCGCGCTTCGCCTCATTTAAGCGCATTTTTAGTTCATTTTGCTTAATTAATAGTAAGTCTTCAGCATGTTTTGAAACAGCTTCATAGCGGGTAAAAATACCCGTTTCCATGTCTTGGTATAAGGCCTTACGGGACTTTTCGTTTGGGCTCGCTTGGTAGCGATAGAACATATCTGGGGCATCATTTGCGAATAATTTATAGTTATTTTCTAGTTCTTTTACAGCCTGTACTTCTTCTGCGCCCACGGCTAAAGCATCGAGTTTATCAAAGTGTTTGAGTATAGACTCAGTATAAGTTTTATATTCATTTTTTGCGTCTTGATCGTTTAAGAAGAAAGCATCAAACAACTCTTTCATTTGGCGATATAAATCACCTCGCGTTTGTTGAATTTCTTGCACTAAAAAATGAATACGCTGCGATTCTTTAGCAGATTTATCCCACAAGTGGATGCCAAACACGCCGCCAGCAACTGAGAGTAAAATCAGTAAGACAAAAATGAGCTCGTGTGCGAGCAAAAGATCTCTTAACGATTTTGGCTTTTGCATCTAAGTTAAATTATGAATTTTCTAGCTTGAACGAAACCGGCACTGTGATATTAAATGTGCGGTTACGAAGCGCAAGTGGGGGCAATGGGAAAGGTGAGGCTTTCCGCACCATCTCTAAAGCTTGCTTATCTAACGCCTCATGCCCGCTACTTTCGCTCACAGTGGCAGAAAGCACTTTGCCGTTTCCATCTAATTTTAAATCTAGCATTACATCGCCTTGCCAACCACGCATTTGTGCAATTTTTGGATATTGCTTTTGCTTTGCTATTGCTCTGCCTAATGCATTTCCATACTCACCTAACGCGTTATCAACGTCGACTTGGCTAATTTCAACTGTTTTTGGTGGCTCGGCAACAGGAGCGGCAACTATAGCCGTGGGGGTGGAATTTTCTGTTGGCGCAACCGCAATCACATTGGGTTGCGGCGGTGTTTCTACTTCGCTTGGAGTTGCGTCAGTTTGCTGAACAGGTGAGGGTGCTTCTACCGTTTTTGTAATCGGTTTTGACGTGATTTTGGGTTCAACTATTTTTTTGATTGGCTCAGGCTTGGGTGGCTCCATCGGCTTGGGCTCTTCTGGCAACACTTCTGCAACAGGCTCTGGCGCTTTAGGTTGTTGAATCTCTATGATTAACTCTTGCGGCTTTCTTTCTTTACCAAACTCAAAATTAGGTAAAGTAATCGCCAATAAGATATGCAGCAGAATAGAACACACTATTGCCCAAATAAGGGTGTTCTCATTGATACCAGTTGTTTTGATAGAGAGTTCCAAAATGATTTTTTATTTACGTAAATTTTATGCTAAGTGTTTGATTATACTACAGCTCAAACTAAATGATAACCATTATTATTAGTAACTTATGGTTGTGTTTACCTATTAAATGATGTTATAAAAAAATGATTCAGCAAAATGATGGTTTTGATAAGATTTTTTTAGATTAAGCTTTGTAGGGCTTGAACTTTCACGTTAGTACCTGCAGGGCAGTTGCCAACAGTGTCATCCAAAACAATAAAACAATTGGCTGCACTCATGCTACTAAGTACGCCAGAACCTTGATTGGGTAGTGGCTTTACTTTCCAAACGCCAGCATCTTCAAATAAAATACCACGCTGAAATTCACTGCGACCTGTGGCTTTTTTAATAGCCTCTGTGCATTCCACATTAAAAAGTGGCATCGGCCTGCAGGTTTCACCAGATAAGGCTTGTATGGCAGGCTGTACGAACTGATAAAACGTGACCATGGTTGAAACGGGGTTACCAGGTAGTCCAAAATAATGGCTATTGCCGACTTTACCGTAAGCAAGTGGCCGCCCAGGTTTCATGTTTATTTTCCAAAACAAGACTTGGCCGTGCTTGGCTAACAGCGCTTTCATATAATCGGCTTCGCCTACCGAAACGCCTCCACTCGTGATGACCACATCGTTTTCGGTCGCCGCTTTGAGCAAGGTTTTTTCAAGTAGGTCGGGGTTGTCTGGCACCACGCCAAAATCACAAATTTCTACACCTAACCGGCTTAACATGCCAAAAATGGTGTAGCGGTTGCTATCGTAAATTTGGCCTTCGGCTAGCTGTTTACCCACACTTACCAACTCATCACCCGTGCTAAAAAACGCGACTTTTAGCTTACGAAAAACCTGTACATCGCCTATGCCTAGCGATGCAACCAAACCTAAATCAGCAGGTGTCATTTGGCGACCTTTGTCCAATACTGTTTGGTTGATTTTTATATCTTCACCTGCCAGTCGTACATTAGCACCTTGGTTGGGCGCTTCTAGCACGGTAATGCAATCGCTTTTAGTCACGGTTTTTTCTTGCATCACCACAGTATCTGCCCCTGCGGGAATCACCGCGCCTGTCATGATTTTGACGCACTCGCCTGCATTTACTGTGCCAGTAAATGGCCTGCCCGCAAAAGCAGTGCCAATAATTTTAATTAGCTTAATGCCGGCCGAATGTTTAAAGGCAAAGCCATCCATGGCGCTGTTGTTGTGGCTGGGCACGTTACAAGGCGAGATTATATCGGCCGCTAACACGCGCCCTAAACTTTGCATCACTGGCAAAGTGTCTATTTCATTGACAGGCGATAAAAATTGCTGAATAAATTGCCGTGCTTGAGCAACAGACATCGCGTTTGGGTCGTAATCGTCCATACAACTTGGGTCTGTCGCAATTTTCTTTAATGTGGGTTTGGTCATGGTTTTAATTCTAATCTATTCAATTCTTCAAATGTGTTTAAGTTGGTAAACGCATCACTAATATCACTAAAATCGACTTCAACATATTTTTGGCTTTTTTGCCAAGCGCTGACTTTGCGTTCACCGTTTTCTAAAAAATCCTGCAGGCTTGGTAACACGTTTTTTTTCATCAGGCAAAAAACTGGGTGGGTATCGCCACAGCTAGCTGCAATGGCAATATCTGCAGAGGTATCATCTATGCTTTTGTAAAGCCTTTCTGCTAAATCCAGTGGTAATAATGGCGAATCGCACGGTACAGTAAGAACGTAATCTTGCCTGGCATGTTTTAAACCCAATAAAAACCCTGCAAGCGGGCCGAGAAAATCATTGGTTTCATCTTGTAAGACGGGGTATCCAAATGCTTGGTAAGTGGCAATTTCTCGGTTCGCATTAATCAGAATTTCATCCACTTGAGTGGTTAAGCGTCCGATGACGTACTGAATCAGATGATTGTTTTGCAATAAAACCAAGCCTTTATCTACGCCATTCATACGAGTTGCGCGTCCGCCAGAGAGGATAATTGCAGAGAATAGCATTTTTTAAGTTATAGAAAGCTCTACGTCATTTTCAGATTTATGTACAAAAAAGCGCGTTCCATCGGTGCATTCAATTACAACTACTGTTTCTCTAGGTCTCAAAATTCTCGCAAAAATTAAGTTTTGAAATACTTCAGAAGCTAATGAGCTTTCATTGTTAAGTTGTTCGTTAGATTTAGACATTTTTGCTTATCCGCCCGTATGCGACATAAACCGCACTACAGCTGGCTCTGCACGGCGTAAATCAAAATCATGACCTTTGGGTTTTATGCGCATGCTATCCAAAATTGCTTGTATGAGTGGCCCATCATCATTGGGGTTCTCACGCAACAATGGCATTAAGTCCACTTTGTCTTCTTGACCTAAGCATAAATATAACTCACCTTTGCAGGTGATGCGCACGCGGTTGCAGCTCTCGCAAAAGTTATGAGAATGTGGCGAAATAAAACCAATTTTTGTTTGCGTGCCAGATACTTGCCAATAACGCGCAGGGCCGCCAGAATTGTGGGTGCTGGGGGCAAGTAAATACTTACTTTGCAAGAGTTTTAGCGTATCCGCGTTGCTCACAAAAGTACTTTCGCGTGTATGGTCTACCTCGCCTAGCGGCATTTCTTCGATAAAGCTGATGTCGATTTTATTGTCGATGGCAAACTGCACTAAATCGGTTGTTTCATCATCGTTATGACCGCGCATTAATACGGTATTCATTTTGATGCCTTCAAAACCCGCATGGATACTGGCTTGTAGACCATCTAAAACTTTTTCGAGGCGGCCTGTGCGGGTAATTTGCTTAAATTTTTCAGGTTTTAAGCTATCAATCGAAATATTAATGCGTTTAACGCCTGCATTTTTTAAGGCCTGTGCTTGAGTGTTTAATTGACTGCCGTTGGTAGTAAGAACTAACTCATTTAAGCCTGTTAGGTTGCCAATTTCTTTAAACAGCCAAAGTGCGTTTTTGCGTACTAACGGCTCGCCACCCGTGATGCGTACTTTTGTTACGCCTAAGCGCACAAACACTTTTATTAGTCTTGCGCATTCTTCCAAGCTTAATACTTCATCACGTGGTAGAAATGTCATATCTTCCGCCATACAATACACGCAACGGAAATCGCAGCGGTCAGTAATGGATAGACGAATGTAATCAACCTGTCTGCCAAATTGGTCAATAAGCTTTAGTGGGAGGTTATCCATATAATAAATAGGGTTAATGATTTTGATTAATTAAGATCAAAGCGATATTCTAGGCGCTTTTTAAGCTTTAACAAGCCTTAGATTAGGTATATCATTACATGTTATTTACAATTATGTAACAATTGGAGATTTGATTGGTCACAACTATCTCAAGTTCTCAATTAGAGAAAATTAAAACGCATATCGCGTCAAATCAACATATGCATGGTGCTTTGCTGCCTTTATTACATGCAAGTCAAGATGATATCGGTTATGTGCCAGAGGAAAGCTATCCGTTTATTTCTAAAGCACTCGCACTCTCGATTGCTGAAGTGCATGGTGTTGTCACTTTCTACCACCATTTTCGCACGCATCCTGCAGGTAAACATATTTTACAAATTTGCCGGGCAGAATCTTGCCAAGCCATGGGCAGCGAAAAATTAGAGGCTGATGTGAAAGCGCAACTAGGTGTTGATTATCACCAAACTACTGCGGATGGCGAAATTACTTTACTGCCTGTTTACTGCTTGGGTAACTGCGCATGCTCGCCAGCGGTGATGATGGATGAAGAAGTGTATGGTCGCATGAATCAACAAAAAGTCGCTGAGCTCATAAGTGAGGTGAAACATGGTTAAGGTATATGTTCCGCGTGATTCAACCGCATTAAGTTTGGGCGCAGGCCAAACCGCAAAAGCGATTCAAGCAGAAGCCGACAAACGTGGCATTCAAATTGAGTTAGTGCGTAATGGTTCACGTGGTTTATTTTGGCTAGAACCATTTGTAGAGGTGGAAACTGAACAAGGTCGCGTGGCTTACGCGCCTGTGGAATCAAAAGATGTGGTGGATTTGTTTGATGCCGATTTTTTACAAGGTGGAAGTCATGCATTGAATTTAGGCTTAACCGAAGAAATCGAATGGTTGAAAAAACAGCAGCGCTTAACTTTTGCACGCGTGGGCATTATCGACCCAGTTTCATTAGAGGATTACATCGCTCATGATGGTTACAACGGCCTGAAAAATGCGCTTAAGATGACGAGCGCAGAGATCGTGAAAACAGTGACCGATTCTGGTTTGCGTGGTCGCGGTGGCGCGGCTTTTCCGACTGGGATTAAATGGAACACAGTACTTAACGCGCCAGCAGAGCAAAAATATATTGTCTGCAATGCGGATGAGGGCGATAGCGGCACCTATTCTGACCGCATGATTATGGAAGACGACCCCTTTGTGCTGATTGAAGGCATGACGATTGCCGCAGTTGCGGTAGGCGCAACGCAAGGCTATATCTACTTGCGTAGTGAGTACCCACATGCACTCAAAACCTTGAATGAAGCGATTGTAAAAGCCGAAGCTGCAGGTTATTTGGGTGACAAAATCTGCGGTTCAAGCCATACATTTAAGTTGGAAGTGCGCCGTGCAGCGGGCGCTTATGTGTGCGGCGAAGAAACTTCATTATTAGAATCGCTTGAAGGTAAGCGCGGTTTAGTGCGCTTTAAGCCGCCACTCCCCGCGATTGAAGGCCTATTTGGGAAACCAACTGTAGTAAATAATGTCATATCGCTTGCTACAGTACCGATTATTTTGGACAAAGGCGCTCAGTTTTACGCGGATTACGGTATGGGTCGTTCACGCGGCACCTTGCCAATTCAGCTCGCGGGTAATATTAAGCAAGGTGGACTGGTGGAGTTGGCATTTGGCGCGACTTTGCGTGAATTGCTATATGAATTTGGCGGCGGTTCTGCGACAGGTAAGCCTATTCGTGCGGTGCAAGTAGGCGGGCCATTGGGCGCTTTTCTACCAGAAAGCCAATTTGACACACCACTAGATTATGAAGAATTTGGAAAGATTTGGGCAGTGCTTGGTCATGGAGGCATTGTGGCGTTTGATGACACGGTGGATATGTCAAAAATGGCGCGTTATGCATTTGAGTTTTGCGCGATTGAGAGCTGTGGTAAATGCACGCCATGCCGCATTGGATCAACACGCGGGGTAGAATTGGTGGATAAAATTACTTCTGGAAAAGAACATATAAAAAATATTCAAGTTTTACGTGATTTGTCCGATACTATGCTGAATGGATCTTTGTGTGCCTTGGGTGGCATGACGCCATACCCTGTATTAAGTGCGTTGAATCATTTTGCCGAGGATTTTAAACCAAAAGATGTTAACGCAAAAAAAGCAGTAGTTTAGGCGATTGAAGGATAGAGTAATGGATGATATTAAATACACTAAATCAAACTATGTAGCGCCTCAGTTTGTGCCTAAGCCAGACTATGGCACACCTAAAAAAGTGTCTGCAAAACAAGTGACGCTTAATATTGATGGTGTAGATGTAAGTGTGCCAGAAGGCACATCCATCATGCATGCAGCGCAAGTTTCTGGCGTAAGCGTACCAAAACTCTGCGCGACCGATTCGCTTGAGCCGTTTGGCTCATGTCGTTTATGCTTAGTGGAGATTGAAGGTCGCCGCGGGTATCCCGCAAGTTGTACGACCCCTGTTGCCGAAGGTATTCGAGTGAAAACTCAAACGCCTAAATTGGCTGATGTGCGCCGTGGCGTGATGGAGCTATATATCTCAGATCATCCGCTTGATTGCCTGACCTGTGCTGCCAATGGTGATTGCGAATTGCAAGACATGGCTGGCGCTGTGGGCTTGCGCGAAGTGCGCTATGGCTACGAAGGTGAAAACCACCTAAAACAAGAAAAAGATGAATCTAACCCGTATTTCACGTTTGATCCCAGCAAATGTATTGTGTGTAGCCGCTGTGTTCGCGCTTGCGAAGAAACACAAGGTACCTTTGCATTAACCATTGAAGGCCGCGGTTTTGGCAGCAAAGTGTCTGCTGGCGGCGTTGATTTTATGGATTCAGAATGCGTATCTTGCGGTGCATGTGTGCAAGCTTGCCCAACCGCTACGTTGATGGAAAAATCCGTGATTGACGCAGGTACACCAGAACATGCCGTTACCACCACTTGCGCATATTGTGGCGTGGGTTGTAGCTTTAACGCCGAAATGAAGGGCGAAGAAGTAGTGCGCATGACACCCAATAAAGATGGCGGCGCTAATCATGGTCACTCTTGCGTTAAAGGAAGATTCGCTTGGGGTTATGCAACACATAAAGACCGCATTACTACCCCGATGATTCGTAAAAATATTGCGGATCCATGGCAAGAAGTAAGCTGGGAAGAAGCAATTAACTACGCAGCAAGCGAGATTAAGCGCATCGAAGCCAAATACGGTAAAGATGCGATGGGCGGCATTACCTCTAGCCGTTGTACCAATGAAGAAGTCTATGTCACGCAAAAACTAATCCGTGCGGTATTTGGTACGAACAACGTAGATACATGCGCGCGCGTTTGCCATAGCCCGACAGGTTATGGTTTAAAACAAACTTTAGGTGAATCTGCAGGTACGCAAACCTTTGATTCTGTCATGAAATCTGATGTGATTATGGTGATTGGTGCAAACCCAACCGATGGTCACCCTGTGTTTGCATCACAAATGAAACGTCGCTTGCGTGAAGGTGCGAAGCTGATTGTTGCTGACCCTCGTGAAATTGATTTAGTTGCCAATTCTGCGCATATTCGTGCAGATTATCATTTGAATTTACGTCCAGGCACCAACGTAGCATTAATTTCTGCGCTCGCGCATGTAGTTGTGACCGAAGGTTTAGTGAAAGAAGAGTTTGTACGCGAACGTTGCGAGTGGGATAGTTTTGTTGCTTGGCGTGATTTTGTTACAAAACCAGAGAACTCACCCGAAAGCCTCGCAAAAGATTTAGGCGTAGACCCACAAAAGATCC
>JAIYEJ010000314.1 GCA_027487055.1 Methylotenera sp.
GCGAGATTTCATATGACCAAACGCGACCTCAGCGCCTTTATCCGCGCAACAAGACTCGCCGTTTTCGCGTTGATTTAGGCAGAAAAAAATGTGATATTTATAAAAACTCATTGTGTAGAAAGTAAATCTTCTTGGGTAAAAGTCCAAGTGCGGGTGATGCTTAAAATATCGGTATCTTTTTTAATATCATCAGGAAAAGGTGCATAAGGAGCGGCCAGTTCTACTATGCGCTTTGCAGCATCGTTTAAGATTGTGTGCGGTGATTTTTGATCAATCACGACGCTTTCCAAGCTACCGTCTGATTTAATCGAAACTGTCATACGTAGTTGACCATAAACCTTATCGGCTTTAGCCGCTTCTGGGTAGTTCATATTACCAATACGCTCGACTTTTTGGCGCCACGATTCTACATACATGGCAAAGCGATACTCTTTTGTTCTCGCCCCAACAAACTTGCGTTTAGGGCGTTTTTGATATTCTTCTTGTTGTTTATCAATTTGTGCTTGCAATCTATCCATCTCTAAACTTGCTGCCAATAAAGCTTCGCGGTCTAAAGATTTTGTATTAATTTTTTCTTCGCCTTCTTCTGGTTCTGCTGAAGCTGCATTTTGCGTTGGGTTAGATTCAATTTTTTTCGCCGCTTTAATTTGCGTCATCAGCTCTTGCGCTTGTTTTTCTAATTGTTCCACACGTTTTTGCTCGCGTGCTTCTTGCGCTTTTAATTTGGCAGATTTTGATGCGCTTCGCGATTCTGAAATTGGCTGTAAGTTAACTTCTGACGTTCTTTCTTTTGGCGCTGGTAACGCCGTTTTCAATTTTCTATTTTCTTCGGTATTACCACCACGGTCTAAATTTGCCTGCGCTAAAATTGCATTCTTGTCTGGTGCGGTTTTGGTTTTTGAATTGACTAAAACCACCTCAAGCGAGGGTAATTGGTTAGCTAATTTTTTAAGTTCTGGCTCAAAATGTACAGATAAAAAAAAGGCATGGGCCACGATAGAAAGCCAAATTGCAACACTCATTGCGCTCATCGCTGATAATTTATCAGCCAGCGCTGCAAATTCAGTTTGTTTTAATGTTGCACTCAAACCAATAGTTTCCTATCCTTATTTTTTAAACCCACACATCGATTAACCAAGCGCATCAAGAATCTTTTGATGTATACCACCAAAACTACCATTACTCATCACTAAGATATGGTCGCCTGATTTAGCGGTTTTTGCAATGGCTTGCACAAGTTTTTCAAGGTCGTTAAAGGTTTGTGACTTATTGGCGATTGGTTTTAGCGCTTCTGCAATATCCCAACCCAAGTTAGCGCCAAAGCAAAATACCACGTCAGCGTCTTTTAAACTGGCAGGCAGAGCGTTTTTCATCACTCCTAATTTCATGGTGTTTGAGCGCGGCTCTAACACTGCTATGATTTTACCATCGCTGTAAGCCGCATCCAGTTTGGCTTTCAGGCCTGCTACTGTGGTCTCGATAGCGGTTGGGTGGTGCGCAAAGTCATCATACACTGTGATATTGTTAACCACACCTTTGGTTTCCATGCGGCGTTTAACGTTTTTAAACTCTGCCAGCGCTTCAATTGCGATGCATGGCGCAACGCCTACATGGCGTGCGGCGGCAATGACCGCCAATGCGTTCATGCGATTATGATCACCTAACAAATCCCAGTTTAAGTTACCTTGGCGCTCACCTTTAAAAAATATGTCAAATCGGCCTTCTGCATCCACATTTTTAAATTGCCAATCTGCCGAATCATCAGTTTTTTTACCGCTAAACTTTTCACCACAGAATTTTTCTACAGCACTCCAACAGCCTTTTGCTAATACCGCTTCTAAACTATTTTGATCGTTAATCACGATTAAGCCTTGCTGCGGCACTGTGCGCACCAAATGATGAAATTGCATTTGTATCGCTGCTAAATCATCAAAAATATCAGCATGGTCAAACTCTAAATTATTGAGCACTGCAGTGCGCGGGCGATAATGAACGAACTTAGAGCGCTTATCGAAAAACGCTGTGTCGTACTCGTCTGCCTCTATTACAAAGAATGGTGAGGTACTTTTACTATCTTGTTTAGGCGTTTGTGGCAAACGTGCAGAAATACCAAAATTTTCAGGTACGCCACCAATCAAAAAGCCAGGTGCCAACCCTGCGTATTCGAGCACCCAAGCGAGCATAGATGATGTGGTGGTTTTGCCATGTGTACCCGCAATTGCGAGCACCCACTTACCTTGCAAAACGTTCTCAGCCAACCATTGCGGGCCAGATATATAAGGTAATCCAAGGTTTAAAATTTCTTCCATCAGCGGATTGCCACGCGAAACCACATTACCAATCACATAAATATCAGGGTTAAGTTTGGTTTGCATTGGGTCAAAACCTTCAATCAGCTCAATGCCCTGCGCCTCTAATTGCGTGCTCATAGGCGGATACACATTGGCATCGCAACCCGTGACGCGATGCCCTGCCTGCTTGGCCAGCACCGCAATGCCTCCCATAAACGTGCCACAAATACCTAAAATGTGAATATGCATATTGTCTTCTTAGCCTAAATTTGGCGCCAACCAGCGCTCTAAATACTCTTTCGGCAGGTTTCTACGTTTCGCCATATCTTCTAGTTGGTCGTTACCAATTTTATCTACGCTAAAATATTTCGCCTCTGGATGTGCCAAATAAAAGCCACTCACTGCTGCCGCAGGGTTCATGGCGAATGAGTCGGTCAGTTGCATGTCAATTTCTTCACATATCAAAAGCTTAAACATATCTGCCTTTACAGTATGGTCTGGGCAGGCTGGGTAGCCAGGCGCGGGGCGAATGCCTTGGTATTCTTCTTTAATCAAGGCTTCATTGCTTAAATGCTCACTTGCAGCATAGCCCCATAAGTCGGTACGCACGCGATAATGCATATATTCGGCAAAAGCTTCTGCAAGGCGGTCTGCAATAGATTTGAACATAATGCTGCTATAGTCATCATGATCGGCCTCAAATTGTGCCAAGCGTTTTTCCATCCCTAAGCCACCAGTCACGGCAAATAAACCAATATAGTCTTCTGCTAAACCTTTTGGGGCAATAAAATCGCTTAGACATTGGTTAGGGCGGGCAAAGCCATCAATCACGGGTTTTTCTGTTTGCTGGCGCATGCCATACCAAGTAAACGCCACTTCTTGCCTAGTTTCATCGGTGTAGATTTCGATATCATCATCATTTACCATATTGGCTGGCATCAAGGCAATCACCCCATTGGCGGTGAGCCAGCGCCCATCGATAATTTTCTTGAGCATCGCTTGGCCTTCTGCAAATACTTTTGTTGCAGCCTCGCCTACCACGGGGTCTTTTAAAATCGCAGGGTAGAAGCCAGCTAAATCCCAAGTTTGAAAGAATGGACCCCAGTCGATATATTGGGCGATTAGGCTTAAATCAATATTTTTAAAAACGCGGCGACCAATAAATTTTGGCTTAATGGGTGCAAAATCACCTGCAAAACTAATTTTAGATTTATTCGCGCGCGCATTGCTAATACCTAACATAGGCACGCCTTTTTTATTAGCATGTTGCGTACGGGCTTTTTGGTAATCGGCTTGAATTTCTGCCAAATACGCGCCACGTGTTTCGGGCGTGAGTAAGTTTTGCATCACAGATACTGAGCGTGATGCATCTGGCACATACACCACTGGGCCATCATAATGCGGTGCAATTTTTACCGCGGTATGTGCGCGTGAAGTGGTTGCACCACCAATCAGCAAAGGCATTTGCTGCGTTTGAAAATACGGGTCACGTTGCATTTCCTTTGCAATATGCGTCATTTCTTCTAAGCTTGGGGTGATCAAGCCACTTAACCCAATAATGTCCGCATTTTCTGCTTTGGCCATGGCTAAAATTTCTGCTGCAGGCACCATTACGCCCATATTGACGACTTCAAAGTTATTACATTGCAAAACCACAGACACGATATTTTTTCCAATGTCATGCACATCGCCTTTTACGGTAGCAATGACCACTTTGCCTTTTGGTTTTGCTTTCTCGCCAGTGCGTGCCTCATCTGCGGCTTTTTCAGCCTCAATAAATGGAATTAAATGTGCAACCGCTGATTTCATCACGCGGGCAGATTTCACCACTTGTGGCAAAAACATCTTCCCTTGCCCAAACAAATCGCCCACCACATTCATGCCATCCATCAACGGGCCTTCTATCACATGAATAGGTCTGCCTCCAGATTTTTCAATCGCGGCGCGCGCTTCTTCAGTATCTTCCACAATAAAGTCTGTAATGCCATGCACCATGGCGTGTTCTAGGCGTTTTTCAACAGTTGTTGGGGATTCTGCAGTACCGCGCCACTCTAAAGTTGCGGCCTCTTTTTTGCCGCCAGCCACTAAGGTGCCTGCGATTTCAATCATGCGCTCTGTTGCATCTGGTCTGCGATTAAGCACCACGTCCTCAACGCGCTCTTTAAGCTCTTTTGGCAAGTCGTCATAAATGCCCATCATGCCCGCATTCACAATGCCCATGGTCATGCCTGCTTTAATGGCGTGATACAAAAACACCGTGTGTATGGCCTCGCGCGCGGGGTCATTACCGCGGAAGCTAAAGCTCACATTCGATACACCGCCAGAAATTTTAGCGTGCGGCAGGTTTTGCTTAATCCAGCGCGTGGCTTCGATAAAATCCACCGCATAGTTGTTATGCTCTTCAATACCTGTAGCAATTGCAAAAATATTTGGGTCAAAAATAATATCTTCAGGCGGAAAGCCTGTGCTCACCAACAAATCATAAGCGCGTTTGCAAATCTCGGTTTTGCGCGCAAAGGTATCGGCTTGGCCTTTTTCATCAACTGCCATGACGATGACCGCAGCGCCATAACGACGGCACAATTTGGCTTGGCGTAAAAATTCTGCTTCGCCTTCTTTCATCGAGATTGAGTTGACGATGGCTTTGCCTTGCACACACTTCAAGCCCGCTTCAATTACGCTCCATTTAGAGGAGTCAATCATAATTGGCACGCGCGCAATATCTGGCTCAGAGGCCACCAAGTTCAAGAAATGCGTCATCGCTTTAACCGCATCCAACATGCCTTCGTCCATGTTGATATCAATCACTTGTGCGCCGTTTTCCACCTGCTGACGCGCCACGCTCAACGCTTCTTCGTATTGCTCGTTGATAATCATGCGTGCAAAGGCTTTAGAGCCTGTGACGTTAGTGCGCTCACCCACGTTCACAAATAAAGAGCTGTCATCAATGATAAATGGCTCTAAGCCTGAAAGCTTAGTCACTGGTGGCAGGCTAGGCACTTTTCGTGGTGGCAAATCTTTAATGGCATTGTAAATCGCGTTGATGTGTGGAGGCGTCGTGCCGCAGCACCCGCCTGCAATGTTGATAAACCCACTTTGCGCGAACTCTTTTACCAAGCTCGCGGTAATATCTGGCGTTTCATCAAAGCCCGTGTCAGACATCGGATTAGGTAAACCTGCGTTGGGGTAGATGCACACAAACGTATCTGCCACTTTGCTTAACTCATCGGCATACGGGCGCATTAACGTTGCGCCTAGCGCACAGTTTAGGCCTATCGTAAGTGGTTTGGCATGGCGTACTGAGTTCCAAAATGCTGTCACTGTTTGGCTTGATTGATTTCGACCAGATGCATCGGTCACCGTGCCAGAAATCATAATCGGCCACGTTTTGCCTTGCTCTTCAAAATAAGCATCAATCGCAAACAAAGCCGCTTTACAATTGAGCGTGTCAAAAATGGTTTCAACCATTAAAATATCCGCACCACCTTCGACCAAACCACGGATTTGCGCAAGGTAAGCTTGCATCAATTGATCAAAATTCACATTACGCGCAGCGGGATCGTTTACGTCTGGCGAAATGCTGGCGGTTTTCGGCGTAGGGCCTAAAGCACCCGCCACAAAGCGCGGTTTATCCGACGTGCTATATTTTTGGCAAGCGGCTTTGGCGAGTTTAGCAGATTGCACATTCATCTCATGCACCAACTCGGCCATATGATAATCATCTTGCGCGACTGAAGTCGCACCAAAAGTATTGGTTTCGATAATGTCTGCACCTGCGGCGAGGTATTTCTCGTGAATTTCTTGAATCACTTGCGGTTGCGTAAGGCTAAGCAACTCATTATTACCTTTTACAAACAACTCGCGCTCGCCTGCTGGCGCTTTAAAATCCTTAAAACGCTCGCCGCGATAATCTGCCTCGGTCAGTTTATATTGTTGAATCATGGTGCCCATGGCGCCATCTAAAATTAGGATGCGCTGAGCGAGTAATTCACGAAGGATTTGTTCGGTATTATTGGTTAGCATTTCAGTCAATAGTGGCTTAAAACGTTATTTTATCATGGCTAGTTTTAAAGAAGGCACATCAATTCCATATAGTAACGAGCCAGAAATTTTGGCGTGGTATCGCAACACATTATCAGGCGTGCAACGGCATTTATTGTTGTAAAGCTCCAAATAGCCGCAAGGGCAGGGATTCATGGCGACCAACAGATGAAGAAAAGGCTGGGAAATCAGCCTAACGCGCCGCACGACTATGGTGATGTGTCTACTTTCTAATGGCTGGCGCAGCACTTCTAGCACTTTTCGGTCAAATTATGGCATTTTGCTGTTTAGTCTATTTAATATAACAAGTTGTCCAGAACTCAAAGAAAGTTGAACATGAGTCAGAAAGGTCCTACAAAGGCTGAATAGCCATTTAGCTTGCAGGACATCATCAAATATCCATCAAATATTTTGTTTTGACGCCTAGTGTTTCCGCAAGCTTACAGATATTTAACAGCGCAATATTCCGCAGACCACTTTCAACAACGCTCAAGTAACTACTTGCAAATCCACTCTCAATCGCAAGTTTCTCCTGCGTTTGACCTTTAACCTCATTAAATTCTGTGTAGTTTACTGAAAGTACTTCTGCGTTTGGTTGATATTGATTTAAGGCCTATTTACCAGTTATTTGTGCGCAGACCTCTAACAATGAGTTTGCTGGATAAATGATAGCGACTTTTACTAAACTTTCCTCTTGCGCATTTAAATTATGCAAGATAAATGCGCGCCTATTTGGTGCATTTTATTGGCAATTTTATTTGCATGCACCATATGATTGGTCATTGCTAACGCGCCGCCAATATGCCAAGCGAAATTGGCAAATCGTAACGCCCACTTTTATAGGCAAATCGGCAGGCGCTAAATTTACCGTGATGCGCCTTGCCAGAAAATCAAACTGCGCCATACTAATGGCGGCGCGCACACCAGTCTTTAATCTTTTTGTCCTCAGCTTCAGGCGAACCGACAATCGTAAAGCTCTGCAAGCCATTGGCAAGATGCACTTCTAATAGCACTTCTGGCGCATCCATACCGTTTAGCTCAAGACTATAAAGCACGTCTAAACTCATTGTTTTTGCTTGAGTTCTGCTTCTAATGTGGATAATTTTTCTTCTAAGTTTGCGAGCTGTTCTCGTGCTTTTCTAAGCACTTCTGCCTGCACATCAAACTCCTCACGTGACACTAGCTCCATTTTGGTGAACGCGCCCCTAATTAGTGCATTAATGTTTTTTTCTACCTCTTGTAACGGGCTGTTTTTAATTATGTCATTGATTTTACTTGATAAATCATTTATAAGCTGTGAATTAAACATGGCAATTCCTCATAATTTTGTGTCAGTTTAGCAGATTCTGGTAAGAAATTCATGGCCACTAATTACCTAACTAATTACACATCTAATTGATTATAAAAGACTTTATGTTTGGCACGTGGTTTGCTTATAGATTATGTGCAGTTTTTTTTGACTACAATAACCTAAAGGGGGTTAGAAATGAAATTCGTATCCGCAATTATCAAGCCATTTAAGCTTGACGAAGTGCGTGAAGCTTTGTCTGCGATAGGCGTACAAGGCATTACGGTCACCGAGGTAAAAGGCTTTGGAAGACAAAAAGGTCATACAGAGTTATATCGCGGTGCAGAGTATGTGGTAGATTTTTTACCTAAAGTTAAATTAGAAGTCGCCATCAAAGACGACATGCTAGATCAAGTGGTGGACGCAATAGAAAAATCAGCTGCAACCGGCAAAATTGGTGATGGCAAAATTTTTGTGTTCAATCTAGAACAAGTTTATCGTATCCGTACCGGTGAAACCGGTCCAGATGCGCTTTAAGGGGCATGACATGAAGAAACTTATATCAATTTTATCCTTAGCCGCCCTTGTAGGCCTAAGTGCAACACAATTTGCTTTTGCGGAAGATTTACCAGAAGCTGCAGCTGCAACAGTAGAAGCCGTTGCTGACACAGCTGAAGCCGTAGCTGAAGCCGTACCAGCAGCAGAACCAGCTCCTGCAGAGGCTGCACCAGCTGAAGCAGCACCTGCACCAACTGCTAACAAAGGTGATACCGCTTGGATGCTAGTGGCAACTGCACTTGTTACTTTAATGACAATCCCTGGCTTAGCATTATTTTACGGCGGTCTAGTACGCAGTAAAAATATGCTATCTGTGCTTATGCAAGTATTTGTGATTTTTTCACTACTTGGCGTACTGTGGGTGGTATATGGCTACAGCTTAGCATTTACGGGCGGTGGCGCATTTATTGGCGGCTTCAGTAAAGCATTTTTAGCTGGCGTTACGACTGACTCATTAGCCGCAACCTTCAGTAAAGGTGTTTACATTCCTGAGTACGTCTTTATTGTGTTCCAATTGACATTTGCTGCCATTACACCAGCATTGATTATTGGTGCATTTGCTGAGCGTATGAAGTTTGCAGCTGTTTTAGCATTTATGGTGATTTGGTTTACATTCGCATACTTACCAATGGCGCACATGGTATGGTATTGGGACGGACCAGATGCAATTACAACTGCTGAATCACTCACAACGGTAATTGGTAATGCAGGCTTCTTATGGGCTAAAGGTGCACTTGATTTTGCAGGTGGTACAGTTGTGCACATTAACGCTGGTGTTGCTGCTTTAATCGCTTGTATTATGCTTGGTAAACGTATTGGTTATGGTAAAGAATCAATGACACCTCACAGCTTAACTATGACCATGATAGGTGCTTCATTACTATGGGTGGGCTGGTTTGGTTTTAACGCTGGTTCTAACTTAGAAGCCAATGGTTTAACAGCTTTAGTATTTTTAAACACAATGATTGCAACTGGTGCGGCTACAATTTCATGGCTAGCTGTTGAGTGGTTTGGTAAAAGCAAACCATCTATGTTAGGTGCCGCTTCTGGCGCTGTAGCAGGTTTAGTTGCTATTACACCAGCTTGTGGTTTCGTTGGTCCTGTTGGCGCAATTGTAATCGGTCTCTTAGTGTCGCCTATCTGCTACTTCTTTGTAGCAAAAGTAAAATACATGTTTGGTTATGATGATGCTTTAGATGTGTTTGGTGTGCATGCTGTTGGTGGTATTTTCGGTGCACTTGCTACAGGTATCTTCGTTAACCCAGCATTAGGTGGTACAGGTGTTTGGGACTACGTTGCTAACGGTGTAGGCGCATACGATATGGCTGCGCAAATGACCGCTCAAATCTGGGCTGTTGGTACAGCTGTTGTTTGGACCGCAATTGTTTCATTCATTGCTTTCAAAGTAGTTGATTTACTCATCGGCTTACGCGTAAGCGATGAAGTTGAACGTGAAGGCTTAGATACAACTGAACATGGCGAACGCGCTTATTCATTGTAATTAAACTTTAAGTTTCATAAAAACGGACGCTACGGCGTCCGTTTTCATTTGTATTTAAGTTGTTCATCAAAAAATACTTGACAAACATATCTAAATAACTAATTATATAGTTATGAAATTAATCACAGAAATTCCACAAGAATGGAAAAATATCTCCGACTTGTTTATTGCATTAGGCGATGAACAGCGTCAGCGTATCTTATTGGCATTTGAAAAAGAAGAAAGGCTCAATATTTTACAAATTGTGGCAAGCTCAAAACTTGGGCGCACCGCAGTCACACATCACTTAAAAATACTACATAAAAGCGGCGCATTAAGTAGCGAAAAAATAGGCAAAGAAGTCTATTTTTGGGTAAACAAAACACATATCATTACTGAAATACAAAACGTTTTAAACTATATAAAAAACGAAGTTTAAAAATAAGCCTAAATTAAGGGGGGAAGAAATGTTAGCAAGCCTTTTACGTCTAGTGAGTAAATATCTATTTCGTGTAGAAGTACGCGGCCTAGAAAACGTGCCGAAAGAAAATGGTTTGTTGATAGTTGCAAATCACGAGTCATTTTTAGATGGTTTACTACTGGGTTTATTTTTACCTAAAAAAGCGACCTTTGTTGTACACACCTCTGTCTTAAAAAAATGGTCTTTTAGGCAAGTACTCAGGCTCACCAATTATTTAGCAGTTGACCCAACCAGCCCACTCGCAATGAAAAAAGTCATTCGCTTGTTAGATGCCGGGGAAAATGTAGTCATATTTCCAGAAGGGCGTATTACCTTAACTGGTAGCTTAATGAAAGTATATGATGGGCCTGGTTTTGTTGCTGCAAAAACTGGAGCAACAATTTTACCTGTGCGGATTGATGGCGCGGCAGAATCCTATTTTGGCCGTTTAACCGAGCACCATCCAAGAAAACTGTTACCTAAAGTAACGTTAACTGTGATGCCCACTACAACAGTTGTGATGCCAAAATCTACGCATCGCAGTTTTCCTTCTGCTAAGCAACGTCGCCGTATTGCTGGAGAAGGCATGCGCAGCGTGATGCAGAAAATGTTATTTCAATCGCAAAAAAGCCGCACTTTATTTGAAGCTTTTTTAGATGCGATAGATAAATACGGCGCAAGCTATAAGTTGATTGAAGACATCAATGAAACAGAAGAAACCTATCAAGACTTACTGAAAAAAAGCCTTGCCTTAGGCAAAATCATATCAAAAGTAAGCACCCCTAATGAAGTGGTTGCCATACTCATGCCCAATATCACCAATACTTTGGCACTGATTTTAGGGATGAATGCATTTAAT
Source organism: Methylotenera sp. (assembly GCA_027487055.1). Lineage (GTDB taxonomy): Bacteria > Pseudomonadota > Gammaproteobacteria > Burkholderiales > Methylophilaceae > Methylotenera_A. Next base: position 10,978 of record JAIYEJ010000314.1, read on the forward strand.
CGCATCCCAGCGATGCTCAACTACACATCAGGCACTGCCGGCATGCAAAACGCCTGTGTTGCCGCAAACATTAAAACCGTGATTACTTCACGCAAGTTTATTGAAGCAGCAACGCTAGAAAATGTTGTACAGAACTTTCAAAATCTTAATGTTGTTTATTTGGAAGATTTGCGCGCAGATTTTGGCGTTTTAGACCGTGCTTGGCTCATTGGCTATGCATTGCAAGCACCACGCTCTGTGATGGAAAGCAGCTCGCATGATCAACCAGCGATCATATTGTTTACTTCTGGCTCGGAAGGTAAGCCAAAAGGGGTTGTGCACTCAAACAAAAGTATTTTAGCGAACGTAGCACAAGTCTCTTCTGTGCTTGATCTTAATCCAACGGATAAAATGATGATGGTGCTACCTTTATTCCACTCATTTGGTTTTACAGGTTCGTTTCTCGCTATGCTCAATGGCATCAAAATCAATATATTTCCTTCCCCTTTGCAGTACAAAGTGATTCCTGAAATCATTTATGATCGTGGTTGTAGCGTGTTTTTTGCTACCAGTACTTTTTTAGCAAACTATGCAAAGTATGCTCACCCTTACGATTTTTATAAACTAAGAATCGTACTTGCTGGAGCAGAAAAATTAAATGAAGAAGTGCGTAAAACGTATTCTGAAAAATTTGGTATCAGAATTTTAGAAGCTTATGGCACCACCGAATGTGCTCCTGGTGTATCAATCAATACACCTATGGCTAACTTAAACGGTAGCGTAGGACAGCTTTTACCTGGAATTGAACATAAACTAGAAACCGTTCCGGGCATTGAAACTGGGGGATTACTACATGTACGTGGAGAAAATATAATGATGGGCTACTACTTATATGATAATCCTGGCGTACTTCAGCCTCCTGCCGATGGTTGGTACAACACTGGGGATATTGTTGATATTGATGCGCAAGGTTTTGTGCATATTAAAGGCCGAGTAAAGCGCTTTGCTAAAGTGGCTGGCGAGATGGTATCGCTAGAAGTAGTTGAACATATCGCCAATACCGCTGCGCCTGAGCAGCAAAATGCAGCCTGCACACAAGTAGATGCGCAACGTGGCGAAAACATTATTTTATTTACAACAGACAAGAAACTAAAGCGTGAAGACTTGCAAATTGTTGCTAAAAACCTCGGATTACCCGAACTTGCAGTTGCTAGAAAAATTATACAGCTTGAAGAAATTCCGATTTTAGGTACTGGCAAAACCGATTATGTGACGCTCAAGCAAATGGCCGAAACTACTAAATAATCCACTGATGTTCGATTTTGCTGTAAAACGACTCATTAAATTTAATTGTATTAGCTTTGCCAATAACGTATTTGAAACGCGGCATATATTTGATATTTAATCAAATAGAAATCATTTTTTAAGATTGGAATAAAAATGGAATCAGGCGTATTAGTCCTCGGTTTGTTAGGCATAGCAGCATTAGTAGGCGGTTTGGTTAGCTTTTTTTCCATGTTTTCAAAAGGGGATCAAAAAACCAGATTTTGGCAACTAGAACAAGAGTTAAAAAATCTAAAAAACCAGATTGAATTACTTAAAGAGCAGATTAATAATGCACCAGAAAATGCAAAGCCTAAAAAAGCCGCAGCTTTAGATACAGAGTCGCTTGCGACACAAACCGCACCACTGAAGCAAACCTTAGCACCCGATTTGGTCGCTGATGAAAATGAAGAATTTTTAGAAGAATTCGATCAAGAGATTGATGAAAATGAAATTACGTTAGAAAACCCGTTAAGTAAAAATAGTGAAAGAATTTCTACTACGTATGTGCCGCCTAAGCCAAAAGCGCCTAGCTTAATTGAGCGCGGCATTGATTATGCAAAAAACTGGTTGTTTGGTGGCAACACACTTGTACGTTCAGGCATTGTCATTTTATTTATTGGGGTTAGTTTTTTAATCAAATATGCCGCAGAGCACACACAAGTCCCTATTGAGCTTCGCCTAGCAGGTATTGTTTTATCAGGCATCGCTTTGCAAGTAGTAGGCTGGCGACTGCGCGAAAAACGCCCACAATATGCTTGGGCTTTACAAGGCGGCGGTATCGGTGTTTTGTATCTGACTATTTTTGCTGCAATGAAAATGTATAGCTTAATTCCAGCAGGCGCAGCTTTTGCATTGCTGGCAGCAATTGCCTTTTTATCAGCGTTTATTTCAGTGAAACAGTCAGCCTTACCATTGGCTATTTTAGGCTTTTCTGGTGGCTTTTTAGCACCCATTTTAACTTCAACAGGCAGTAGTAATCATATCGGTTTGTTTAGCTATTATTTGATTTTGAATCTAGGCATTGCTTTTGTAGCATTTCATAAAAGTTGGCGGCCACTCAATGTGCTGGGTTTTGCTTTCACTTTTATTATTGGCTCAATTTGGGGTGCAAAAAGTTATACACCAGCATTTTTTTCTACCACAGAGCCTTTTTTAGTCATTCACTTTTTACTTTTCACTGCGATAGCTGTACTTTATGCACATCGTCAATCAACCAAAGCGACCGATTATGTTGATGCAACTTTAGTATTTGGCACGCCATTAGTGGGCTTTAGCTTGCAATATGCCTTGCTTAAAGGTATTCCATTTGGCTTAGCTTATAGTGCACTGGCTTTAGGTGTCTTCTATTTAGGCCTAACGTCTTGGGTATTTAATCGCCAACGTGAAACATTGAAGTTTTTGGGCGAATGCTTTTTAGCACTTGGTATAGGTTTTGTGACACTCACCTTGCCATTGGCCTTAGATGGTCGCTGGACATCTGCTGCCTGGGCGGTTGAAGGCGTGGGCTTGTTGTGGGTAGGTTTAAAGCAAAACCGCACATTTCCTGCATTTGCTGGTTTGGCATTACAATTACTTGCCGCCGGTGCCTTTACACAAGGCTGGGGTTTAACAGGCTATAACAGCTTTGGTCATCAAAACTTGTTCATAGGCGTGGGATTTATTGCGCTCTCGGGTTGGGCTTGCGGCGCACTATTAAACGCGTATCGCCCCAATAAATTTGAATTTTTCAGCATTCCTTTAGCAGTATGGGGCTGGTTTTGGTGGGTTGGCTCAGGTTTAACAGCTATTGAAGATTTTATGACTAAGGATCAATTTTTCCATGCAGGACTGATTTTTGTTGCGCTCACCAGCATGTTATTACCTTTTGTAGCGAATAAGCTTAAATGGCAACGCCTGGCAACGCTCTCTTCATTATTACTACCTGCTATGGTTGTTGCTTTACTATGGGAGTTGGCCTTGTCATTATTTAGTTATAGTAATTACACCATTCTAGACCATTATGGCTTTATTACTTGGCCGCTCGCTATAGGCGTTTATTCTTGGCTCATTTCAAATGATACCATTCCTAATAAAGCATGGTTACGCGCGCCATTGCTTTGGGTTATGGCGGCGGTTGGTGTGCTGATTTGGCGTCGCCAATTGGGACAACTTGTGAATGAATCAGAGGTGTGGGCGCAAATTGGCTGGGGGGTGATTCCTATGCTCATTATAGGCGCAGTAACCTATTGGCAATTTGCTAAAAAATCTACGCTTAATGCAGCTCAGCTTTCTAGTGCACGTACTTGGGCGTGGGTGGGTGGCTTGCCATTGATGGCATTGACCGTACTTTGGTATATGCATATATCGGTTAATGCGAGTGGCTATGCCGCACCGCTTCCTTATTTTCCGCTAATTAACCCGCTCGATATTACCCTAATTGGTGCATTACTATTATTGCTAATTTGGCAACGTGAAATATGCAAGCACTTAGGTAAACTGCAGCACATTAACCCTATATTAGCCGCAATCATGGCTTTTGCCTTGCTCAATGGCATGTTGTTACGCACCTTGCACCACTGGGTTGGCACACCACATTTATGGGAGTCAATTTTCAACAACTCCACAGTGCAGATGGCGTTCACCTTTTTGTGGGGCATCACGGCGTTTTGTTTGATGTTGCTTGCACATAAACAAGCGAGACGTGCTTTGTGGGTTGTTGGTGCGGCTTTAATGGGTTTAGTGGTCGCTAAGCTATTCTTGCTCGATTTAGGTCAGCACGGCTCAATCAATCGTATTATTTCGTTTATCGGGGCAGGCATGATGCTGTTAGTAATGGGTTACTTTGCACCACTACCACCCGCTAAAACTGGTGATGAAGAAGAAAACGAGGAAACCGCATGAAACTTTTCAACTTTATAAGTTTGAGTTTTTTTATTGCAGGCAATGCAATGGCGGCAAGTTTTAATTTTGATGCGAGTGGCAGCGAGCCTTTATATCAAACAACATTACCTAAAGAAGCCTATCAAGCCAGCCATCGCGACAATTTAAAAGACCTGATAATTTTAAACGCTGCAGCCGAGCAAGTTCCATATTCAATAGTGCCATACGAAGTTTTAAACCCAACTAAACCTTTAGAAGAGTCTCAACCTTTAAAGATTTTTTCGATGCAAAATGGCGTTAAGTCGACAAGCAATCAGATAAATATCGATTTAAATCAAGGTGGCAATACATCAATTAATCTAACTAATAATCAAGCATTGCAGCAGCCAAAAATAGCTTATTTATTCGATTTAGGTAAAAAGCACCCCATGCTTAAAAAGATAAAAGTCGATTGGCAAGGGGCTGATGGCAAGCTCATTGCCATGCAGGCTTTTACAAGTAACAATCTGAAGGATTGGACCAATATTGGGCAGTCAGTGCTTTTTAAAAACACGTCTGATGGCCAAACAATTTTGCAAAATACCATTGAGCTTTACGCATTTACAGAAGAGCGCTACTTACAGATACGCCCTAGTGAAATAGATGACACTGATTTTAAACTTATCTCAGTAAGTGCTGAATATACTAAAGCACAAAATGAGATATTGCCGCAATTATGGCAAACACTCTCGCTATTAAATCGTGAACAAGCTCAAAACGGCATCATCAATATTGATTTCGAATCTGATGCTCGCTACCCAGCAAAATACTTGCGGATAGACTTACCACAACTAAACACCATTACCAATGTACAAGTACTCACTCGCAACAAAGCTGATGCCCCTTGGGAGCTCGTAATAAATTCGCCAATTTACCGTGTAAATAAACAAGGTAGAGATACGGTCAATCCTGACATCAAAATAAATCCTAAAGTTGCACGATTTTGGCGCTTGCAATTCAACCAATCCAATGGTGGAATAGGGGCAGAAAATCCAACATTCACCATAGGTTGGCTTACAGAAACAGTAATATGGAATGCGCGAGGTAAAGCGCCATTTACCATGCACTTAGGCGATCATGCATCGACTGCAAATGCGGTTTCTCTTTCAAATTTAATGCCTGACTATACACCAGAAAAAATTAAAGCCATTCCAGTTGCTGTCTTGAACCCCATAAATAACGAGCCCGCTGAAAAAAATGTAAGCCCTTGGATAACTGCCCCAGATTACAAAAGCTGGTTATTATGGGCAGGCTTAGCGCTAGGTGTATTGTTACTTGCCGGCATGGCTTATTCGCTCACTAAAACGCAACATAAAAAATAAGATATTCAGAAATAATCTTCTATGAGTAGACAGTTTCAATTATTAAACGAGCAGCGTTTTCGCCCATTTTTTTTGACGCAATTTTTAGGTGCGTTTAATGATAATGTATTTAAAACTGCGCTGATCACCTTAGTGGCATTTCACACCAATAGCCTAACCTCGATGAGCGGTAGCTTGCTAGCGACTCTGCTGCCAGGGCTCTTTATTTTGCCTTTCTTTTTGTTCTCGGCCACTGCAGGTCAAATTGCCGATAAACTCGAGAAATCAAAACTCATCCGCATGATTAAAGTATTTGAGATTTGGATTATGTTGTTCGCTAGTGCGGGATTCTTTTTACACAATATTTGGTTGCTTTCCGCTGCATTATTTATGATGGGAACGCATTCAACATTATTTGGTCCAGTAAAATATTCATACCTGCCACAGCATCTTAAAGAAAACGAACTCATTGGTGGCAATGGCATGGTTGAAATGGGTAGTTTTGTGGCGATTTTACTTGGTCAGGTGCTTGGAGCTTGGCTCAGTATGCAATCTCATCATGAGTTATAC